>CAZVNC010000379.1:0-3259 GCA_964628305.1 uncultured Ideonella sp. | reverse complement strand
CTGTCTGATGACCAGCGCGCCCAATGCCGTCGACGAGAAACAGTTGCGCGAGCTTCACATCCGGCTGCGCAATGCGTCGGCCGCCGCGACGGCGGCCTGACGTACGCGGCTGCCGTCGCCAATCCCGGCCATCGACTGTTCCTCGTCGTCGAACACAACAACGCTTCCAGGGTTCAGACGCGGCGCTATGCTCGAACCGATGCATAAAACGCCCGCCTTCGAGCCCAGCACCACCGTCGGTGCCACGCGCATGCGGGTCGCCACCTACAACATCCACAAAGGGGTGCGTGGTGTCGGCCCGAGAAGGCGGCTGGAAATCCACAACCTCGGGCTCGGCATCGAGGCGCTCGACGCCGACCTCGTCTTCCTGCAGGAGGTGCGCCAGCATCACCGTCGCGATGCGCGCCAGTTCCAGCGCACCTCGTTCGGCTGGCCCGAACAGCCGCAGGCCGACTTCCTCGCGCCCGAGGGCTACGAGGTCGCCTACCGCACGAATGCGTTCACCCGCCACGGCGAACACGGCAACGCACTGCTGTCGCGCTGGCCGCTGGGCGACGCCCTGCACCAGGACGTATCGGATCACCGCTTCGAGCAGCGCGGCCTGCTGCACGTGCCGGTGCTCTGGAATGGCGTCAAGGTGCACGCGATCGTGGCCCATCTCGGGCTGATGCATTCGGGGCGGGTGCGCCAGGTCGAGCGCATCGCCGACTACATCGCGGCGCACGTGCCGACCGACGAGGCGCTCGTCGTCGCCGGCGACTTCAACGACTGGGGCGTCAAGCTCGATGCGCCGATGCGCGAGATGGGCCTGCAGCGCGCGACGGGCACGAAGCCGGGAGCGATCGAGCAGCGCACCTTTCCGTCGCGCGTGCCGGTGTTCTCGCTCGATCGCATCTACACGCGCGGCTTCGAGTGCCGCGTCACGCTCGTGCCGCGCGGGCCGGCCTGGGCACGCATGTCGGATCACCTGCCGCTGGTCGCGGAGCTGGAGCTGGTTTGATGGCGTTCCCGGGCGGCGGCCAGGACCCGCCGGCGCCGGGGGCCGTGAAGACCGCGGCGGGGTCCGCTTTCGCGCACGAAGGTGCTGGCGGCGCGCCGGCGCCGCAGCCGTTTGCGCCGGACGCCTTGGTCGAGGACGCCGCCGCTGGGCAACGGCCCGCCAGGCACGGCAGCGTGCACTACAGCGGGGGCAATGAAGTCCAGCTGCTGCGCGGAGGGACGGAGCTGTTTCCCGCGATGTGCGCCGCGCTCGCCGCGGCACGCCATGAAGTCTGGCTCGCAAGCTACATCTTTCACTTCGACGCATCGGCTGCGGCTGTCGTCGAAGCCCTCGCCGGCGCCGCGCGGCGCGGACTGATGGTCAACGTCGTCGTCGATGGCTTCGGCGCCGACGACACCTGGCCGGCGATCGAGGGCCGGCTGCGCGAAGCCGGCGTCAACGCGGCGCTGTTCCGGCCGCTCGACCGCTGGTGGAGCTGGTTCCAGCCGGGCCAGTTGCGCCGTCTGCACCACAAGCTGTGCGTGATCGACGCCGGTATCGCGTTCGTCGGCGGCATCAACCTGATGGATGACCGCTTCGATCCGCGCCATGGCTGGAGCGATCAGCCGCGGCTTGATTTCGCGGTGCGCGTGCGCGGGCCGGTTGCGGTCGCCGCGCACCGCACGGCGCGCGCGATGTGGATGCGGGCGGCGATCGGCAAGGCCTGGCGCGAGGAGGTGCTCGCGCTCGCCCACAGCGCCCAGCCTCTGGCGCGCGCGAGGCGCTTGCTCGATCGCCTGCGCTCGCACCGCAGGCCGCAGGCCGGCGAGGCCGATCTGCTGCCGGTGCGCGCCGCGTTCGTGATCCGCGACAACCTGCGCCAGCGCAACGGCATCGAGCGCGGCTACGTGGACGCGATCCGCCGCGCCCGCCACAGCGTGGACCTGGTGTCGGCCTATTTCTATCCCGGCCGATCGATCCGCCATGCGCTGCGCGACGCGGTGCGCCGCGGCGTGCGCGTGCGCCTGTTGCTGCAGGGCCGGTGGGACTACCGCATCGCCGAGATCGCGGCCTACGCGCTGTGCGACGAACTGCTCGCGCACGGGGTGCAGATCTACGAATACACGGCCGCCTTCCTGCACGCGAAGGTGGCGGTGGTCGACGACGAATGGGCCACCGTCGGCAGCTCGAACATCGATCCGCTCTCGCTGCTGCTCAATCTGGAGGCGAACGTCTTCGTGCGCGACACCGCCTTTGCGGCGCAGTTGCGCCACGAGATGGAGATCGCGCTCGCGGGCGCGGTGCAGGTGACCGAGCGCAATGTCGGCAGCGGCGCGCGCCGCCTGCTGCGGCGCGGCTTCGTCGCCTGGTGCGCACGCTTGTACCTGCGGCTGGCGGGCGTGACGGGGCGCTACTGAGCAGCCTCAGGACCGGGCCGGCGGCCCGTCCCGCCCGTTGCGGGGGACCGAGCACAGTGGCAGAGCCACATTTGCCAGGGAGCCCGGACGCACGAGCGCCGCGCGCGCCGGATGCAGCGGCCGGCACGATGCGCCGCGCTGCGCGCAAGCGCGAAATCCGCACGCCCGCCAGCGGCAACTCTTGCCGCTCGCTCAATAGAATGGGGATCGCCTGACGCACGCTCGATGCGCGTCTCGAACCGCAGCCGACGACACCCTCATCGACATGCCGCCCAAGCATCCTCGACCGCTCCCCACCCAGGACCGCCGCAGCGGCCTCGACCGGCGGCGCGTCGATCTGGAGCGCTTCGGAAGGCCCGAGCGCAGGCACGGCGTCGAGGCGCGCAGGCCCGAGGTGATCGAGCGCGAAATGACGAACTCCGAATGGCTCGAGCTGAGCCCCGAGCCCGTCCCGCCGGTTCGATCCAGAGCGCAGAAGAAGTAGGCTGGCGCGGCCGGCAGGCGGCTCGGCCGCCGCGCAGAGTTTCGCCCAGCGGCGCGCTAGGCTGGCCTGATCCATGCGCGCCGGTCCCGGTCGTTCAGGCGGCTTCCATTGCCGCCTGCGCCGCGCGCACCTCGACGCGCACCTGCTCGGTCAGCTCGGCCTTCAGCTCGGCGAAGGCGGGCGTTGTCTTCAGCGTGTAGTTGCGCGGGTAGGCAATCGGCACCGGCCGGTCGAGCTTGATGCGCCCCGGGCGCGCGCTCATGACGATGACGCGGTTGCCCATGAACACTGCCTCGTCGATGTCGTGCGTGACGAACAGCACTGTCTTGCGCTGCTCCTCCCAGATGCCGAGCAGCAGCTCCTGCATCAGCTCGCGCG
>CAZVNC010000378.1:0-3275 GCA_964628305.1 uncultured Ideonella sp. | reverse complement strand
CTGGTCAAGCTCGGCGCCGACGTCACGGTCTACGAGGCGCTGCACGTGGTCGGCGGCGTGCTGCGCTACGGCATTCCCTCGTTCCGGCTGCCGCGCGACATCATCGACCGCGAGGTCGACCAGTTGCGCGAGCTCGGCGTCAAGTTCGAGACCAACAAGGTGATCGGCAAGACCTTCTCGGTCACCCAGCTCACCGAGGCGATGGGCTACGACGCGGTGTTCGTCGCCGCTGGCGCCGGCGCGCCCGCCTTCCTCGGCATTCCGGGCGAATTCGCCGGTCAGGTCTATTCGGCCAACGAATTCCTGACCCGCGTCAACCTGATGGGCGGCGACCGCTTCCCGTACCAGGGCACGCCGATCGGCGCCGGCAACAGCGTCGTCGTGATCGGTGCCGGCAACACGGCGATGGACTGCCTGCGCGTCGCCAAGCGCCTCGGTGCGGCCGAGGTGCGCTGCGTCTATCGCCGCTCGGAGGCCGAGGCGCCGGCCCGCATCGAAGAACTGCGCCACGCGCGCGAGGAGGGCATTCTCTTCTCGTTCCTGCACGCGCCGGTCGAGGTCCTGCTCGACGACGAGGGCAACGTGCGCGGCCTGAAGGCGCAGAAGATGATGCTCGGCGAGCCCGACGCCCGCGGCCGGCGCACGCCGATACCGCAGGACGAGTTCGTCGAGTGGCCGTGCGACACCGTGATCTACGCGCTCGGCACCAAGGCCAACCCGATCGTCGGCCAGGCGACGAAGGGCCTCGCGCTCGACAAGCGCGGCTACATCATGGCCGACGACGATTCGCAGGCGACGAACCTGCCGGGCGTGTTCGCCGGCGGCGACATCGTCACCGGCGGCGCGACGGTGATTCTCGCGATGGCGGCCGGCCGGCGCGCGGCGCGTGCGATCGGTGCATGGTTGACGCAAGGCAAAGCGGTCTGGCCGCCCAAGCTCGACGATGCACAAGACGATGCCGCAGGCCGGGAAGCACCGCCCGCCGCGAGCGCAAAGCCCGCGGCAACGGCCAAAGCGAGCTGAAGGAGACACCCGATGAAGTGCCCTAAATGCCACCGCCCGCTCGTCGACGAGGACGACGGCCCCTACATCTGCTGCGCCGACGCGCCGATGCAATGGCAGTGCGAGAGCTGCGGCAAGGTCAGCGAAGGCTTCGCCTTTCCGTACGGCCGCTGTCCGCAATGCGGCGGCGAGCTCGCGCTGCGCGCGCCGCAGGAGGCGCACCCCGACGCCGCGTCGCTGACCGCGGTGCGCATGGCCTTCGAGATCGAGCTCGGCGGGCGTGCGTTCTATCAGCGTGCCGCCGCCGACAGCCACGACGAGACGCTGCGCTCGCTGTTCGGCCGCTTTGCGGTAATGGAGGGTGAGCACATGGAGACGCTCTCGCGCCGCTATCACATCGAGGCGCCCGACGTGTCGGAGAACTTCCGGATCGAGCTCGCGGCGATCTTCGGCGAAGTCGAAAGCCGGCCGCAGGATCCGGCGAACCTCTTTCGCATCGCGATCGCGCTCGAGAAGCGGGCGGCGGAGTTCTTCGCGTCGTGCGCGGACAAGGCTCCGGCCGGCTCGCCCGAGGCGCTGCTCTACAAGGAGCTCGCCGCCGAGGAGCGCGACCACGCGTCCATCCTGACGACCGAGTACACCCGCTGGAAGGACGACAAGCCCGGCATCTTCAGCGGCGATCCGCTGGTCGATGCGGCGCACGCCGCACGCCAGCCCGGCGCGGCGCTGGTTGCGCTCAACGCTGCGGCCGTCCTGCTCGACGGGCACGAACCCGGCCGCATCGCGCTCGTCTGCGGCGATCAGGAAATCAGCTACGCCGAACTGCGCAACCGCGTTGCGCGCGCGGCGGCGGTCTGGCGTTCGCGAGGCCTCGTCCCGGGCGACCGGGTTGCGATCAAGCTGTGCGACGGCATCGACTGGGTCGTCGCCTTTCTCGGCACGATCTGGGCCGGCGGTGTCGCGGTCGCCGTCAACCCGCACATTCCGGCCACCGAATGGCGCTACATCCTCGACGAGGCGGGCTTCAACGTGATCGTCGCCGAGACCACGGCCGACACGCCCGAGCCCTGGAAGCAGCGCGTCATTCTGGTCGACGAGGGACGGCGCGCGGTCGCCGCCGCCGAGCCGATCCCGCCGCGGCTGGTCGACGAGGACACGCCCGCGTTCTGGGTTCATTCGTCCGGCACCTCGGGCAAGCCCAAGGCGGTCGTGCACGCGCACCGCTTCGTGCGCGAGATCGAGCGCATCTCGCGCGAGCGCATCAACATCACGAAGGACGACCGCCTGTTCGCGAGTTCGCGGCTGTTCTTCTCCTATCCGCAGACGAACAGCCTCTACGCCGGACTGAAGATCGGTGCGACGGTGATTCTCGACTCGCGCTGGCCGACCGCCGAGACGGTCGCCGAAACGGTCGCCGCCACGCGCCCGAGCGTGCTTTTTTGCGTGCCGTCGCTGTACCGCAATCTGCTGCATGCCGGCCTCGCGCCCAAGCTCGCCGCGGCCGGCGTGCGGCGCTGCGTCTCGGCCGGCGAACCGCTGCCGGCCAGCCTGCGGGATGCGTGGCGCGAGGCCTGCGGCATCGCCATGGTCGATGGCTACGGCGCATCCGAAACGCTCGTACTCGTTCTCACCGCGCTCGACGGCGACGACGGCCTGCAGGTCTCACCCGGAGTCGAAGCGCATGCCGTCGACCCCGCCGCGGCGGCGTCCGGCGTGCCGACGCGGCTGTGCTTTCGCGCGCCCAGCGTCTCGCTCGGCTATCTGGACCGCCCGGCGGCGCAGGCCGACAGCTTCCGCGACGGCGCGTTCTGCCCGGCCGACCTGTTCGTTCCGACCGATGGCGGCGGCTGGCGCTTCGCCGGGCGAGAGGATTCGCTCGTCAAGATCAAGGGCCGCTGGGTCAACCTGGTCGAGCTCGACGAGCGGCTTGCCGCCGGCACGCCGGGGCTCATCGAATCGGCCGCGGTGATCCTGCCCGACGAAGACGGTGTCGACGCGATCGCGATGTTCTTCGTCGCCGCTCCGGATGCTGCCGCCGGCGTCGAACGCGAACTGCGCCATCGCGCCGCGAGCCTGCCGCAGTACCAGCGGCCGAAGTGGCTGCATTGCGTCGAGGCAATGCCGCGCACCGCGACCGGCAAACTGCTGCGCCGCAAGCTCGTCGAACTGATCCAACCCGCAGCCTGAGCGCGCACCGCCATGATGCAACTCGAAATTGCCGCACCGCTGCTGCGCGTCGAGCGCATGGGCGGGGTGTTGACGGTGACGATGTC
>CAZVNC010000377.1:0-3275 GCA_964628305.1 uncultured Ideonella sp. | reverse complement strand
ACGATGGGGGGCCCGAGCACCTGATCGAGTTCTTCCACGGCTACACCTATTCGGCGCATCCGCTCGCCTGCGCCGCGGCGCTCGGCGCGCTCGACACCTATGCCGAGTCGGGCCTGCTCACGCGCGGCGCGCAGATGGCACCCTGTTTCGAGGACGCGCTGCACGCGCTGAAGGGCCTGCCGCACGTGATCGACATCCGCAACATCGGTCTCGTCGGCGGCGTCGAGTTGGCGCCGATCGACGGCCAGCCCGGCAAGCGCGCGTTCGACGTCTTCCTCAAGTGCTGGGAGCGCGGCGTGCTGATCCGCACCACCGGCGACACGATCGCCCTCTCGCCGCCGCTCATCATCGAGAAGTCGCACATCGACGAAATCGTCGGCACGATCGCCGACGTACTCAAGCAAGCGGCTTGAATCAACGGCCAGTCACCCTCAGCGGAGGGAATGCCTAGCGCATCGCATCCATGTCGCTGTTCCGAGCCGATCAATCGCTAGCCACAGACTCCTACTACGCGGCGACCGCGCCCCGGGCGCAGGGCTTTGCGACGCTCGAAGGCAGGGTCGACTGCGACGTCGCGGTCGTCGGCGGCGGGCTGGCCGGGCTGTCGGCGGCAATCGAACTCGCCGATCTGGGCTTCGATGTCGCGCTGCTCGAAGCGCAGCAGGTGGGTTACGGTGCCTCGGGGCGCAACGGCGGGCAGGCACTCGCCGGCCTCGCCTGCGAACAGTCGGTGATCGAGGCGCAACTCGGTGCGACCGACGCCCGCGCGGTGTGGAACATGACGCTCGAGGCGATCGCGCTGATCCACACCCGCTGCGAGCGCTTCGGCATCGATTGCGAATGGCGCCCGGGCTATCTGTCGCTCGCGGTGAACGAACGCAAGGGGCGGGAGCTCGCCGGCTGGCACGCGCACATGCAACGCCACTACGGCTACGAGGTGACGCCGATTGCGCCGCACGAGATGTCGCATTGGATCGCGAGCCCGCGCTTTCACAGCGGCTTGCACGACCCGCGCTCCGGACACCTGCATCCGCTGAAGTTCTGCTTCGGCCTGGCGCGCGCCGCGGACAAGCTCGGCGTGCGCATCTTCGAGAACTCCGCCGTCACCGCGCTCGCAGCCGACGCGACGAGCCGGCTGCGCACGGCGCACGGCGAAGTGCATGCGCGCCACGTGCTGCTCGCCGGCAACGTCTATCTGAACGGCGTCGCGCCGCTGCTCGCGCCGCGCATCATGCCGGTTGGCACCTACATCGTCGCCTCGGAGCGGCTCGATCCGGCGCTGGCGCGCTCGCTCGTGCCGTCCGGTTCGGCGGTGTGCGACACCAATTTCGTGCTCGACTACTTCCGGCCTACGGCCGACGACCGCATGCTCTACGGCGGCCGCGTCAGCTACAGCACCGTGACGCCGGCGCATCTGGCGGCGAGCATGCAATCGCGCATGGGGCAGACCTTTCCTCAGCTCGCCGGCACGAAGATCGAGTACGCCTGGGGCGGCTTCGTCGACATCTCGATGAACCGCGCGCCTGACTTCGGCCGCCTTGCCGACATCGGCGGCGGGCCGCGAGCGGCCAACGTCTACTATCTGCAAGGCTTTTCCGGTCATGGTCTCGCGCTCACCGGACTCGCCGGCAAGCTCGTCGCCGAAGCAATCGGCGGCGACGCGAAGCGCTTCGACACCTTCGCCCGCATTCGCCACCGGCCCTTCCCTGGCGGCCGGCTGTTGCGCACGCCGGCGCTCGTGCTTGGCATGGCGTACTACCGACTGAGGGACATGCTGTGACGCGCAGTGCAGATCCCGCAACTCGCGCGCCTGCCGATGCACGCGCCGACCGGCCGCTGGTGCTCGTGCCGGCCGACAACCGGATGCTCGGCGAGCACCCGTTTCACGTCGCCGGCAAGAAGTATGTCGATGCGGTGCGCCTCGCCGGTTGCCTGCCGCTCGTCGTGCCGTCGGCCGGCGCCGACGAGGTCGACGAATTGCTGTCGCACGCCGACGGCGTGCTGCTCACGGGCTCGGCGTCGAACGTGAATCCGCGCCTCTTCGGGCAGGAAGTGCACGATCCTTCGCTGCCGCTGGACCCGGTGCGCGACACATGGACTCTGCCGCTCGTGCGGCGCGCACTCGAACTCGGCGTGCCGCTGTTCGCGATCTGCCGCGGCTTTCAGGAAACCAATGTCGCGCTCGGCGGCACGCTGTTCCAGGCGATCCACGAACTGCCCGACAAGGACAGCCATCGCAGCGCCCCTTCCGGAACCAGCGCCGAAGCCGAGTACGCACCGGCGCACGAGGTGCGAATCGTTCCCGGCGGCGTGCTCGAAGGCATCGTCGGCGCCGGAGCGGTGCGCGTGAATTCGGTCCACGATCAAGGCGCCGATCGCCTCGCCGCCGGTGCGCGCGCCGAGGCGCTGGCGCCCGACGGACTCGTCGAAGCCTTCTCGATACCTGCTGCGGCCGGCTTCAACCTGTGCCTGCAATGGCACCCGGAATGGCAAGCGGCCGAGAACCCGGTCTCGATGAAACTGCTGCGCGCCTTCGGCGACGCCTGCCGGCGCTTTCGGGATCAGCGCCGCCTGCCCGAGCGCGTTCCGGACTGCTAGGCTCGCGGTTCACCGCGCGTCGTCGCGGTCCCCCGGCGCCGCCGCCAACGCGGCAAGCAATTCAATCCAGAGGCAGATGATCGTGGACAAGAGCAAATTCACATTCGCCGAACTCGAGCAGTGGCTGGACGAACGACGCGTGACGGAGATCGAGTGTCTCGTGCCCGACCTCACCGGCGTCGCACGCGGCAAGATCCTGCCGCGCGAAAAGTTCACCGAGGACCGCGGCATGCGCCTGCCCGAGGCGGTGGTCGCGATGGGCGTGACGGGCGAGTTTCCCGACGAGGGTCCGTACTACGACGTCATCAGCCCGAACGATCGCGACATGCATCTGCGCCCGGACCCGAGCACGGTGCGCATCGTGCCGTGGGCGGTCGATCCGACGGCGCAGGTGATCCACGATTGTTTCGACGCCAGCGGCAAGATCATTCCCTTCGCGCCGCGCTCGGTGCTGCGCCGCGTTTGCGACCTTTACGCGGCCGAGGGCCTGGACCCGGTTGTCGCGCCCGAAATCGAGTTCTATCTCGTCGCGCGCAATTCCGACCCGGACATCCCGCTCAAGCCGCCGATCGGCCGCAGCGGACGCGCAGAGACGTCGCGCCAGGCGTACTCGATCGACGCCGTCAACGAGTTCGATCCGCTGTTCGAGGACGTCTACGCCTATTGCGAACAGATGG
>CAZVNC010000376.1:1239-3282 GCA_964628305.1 uncultured Ideonella sp. | reverse complement strand
GCCGCCGAGGCGCACGTGATCGCGTGGTTGAAGAACTACGTCCCCGCCGGCAAGAGCCCGATGTGCGGCAACTCGATCTGCCAGGACCGGCGCTTCCTCGCCAACCACATGCCGGCGCTCGAAGCCTTCTTCCACTACCGCAACCTCGATGTCAGCACCTTGAAGGAGCTGGCGCGGCGCTGGAAGCCGGCAGTCCTGGACGGCTTCAAGAAGGCGCAGGCGCACACCGCGCTCGCCGACATCCACGAATCGATCGACGAACTCGTCTACTACCGCGAGCACCTGCTCGCGGTTTGATCATCGAGACATTCGACGCCGGCCCGGTCGAAGGCCGGCCGGTCCGGCGGGGGGCCTGATTGCGATGCTCCTGGTGTGGCGCATACCCCCCGAGATCAGGGATTGACAACGTAGATGGTGTGGAGATTCTCGGCGTCATGGGTGCATCAGTCAGGTCGCCCGCGGTAGTGGCCCAGCAGCCGGGCGATCGTCAAGCAACCCTCCAGGGCCATCGAGGAGATCAATGCGATGAAGAGGACCAAGACCCCGAGCGCGCGCGCCGTCACCGCGGTGCTTTCCGCGGGCGCGCTGCTCGCCTTTGCCGGCACGGCACAGGCCGCGCTGCAAGACCGCGACCTCGACGGCGACAGCGTGTTCGATGCCTTCTACGACACCGAACTCGACATCACCTGGCTGCGCAACGCCGACGTCAATGGAGCGATGGACTGGGACACGGCCGTCGCCTGGGCCGACGGCTTCAGCTTCGCCGGCTATGACGACTGGCGGCTGCCGATCAGCGACACGTGCGCGGGGTACAACTGCACCGGAAGCGAGATGGGCCATCTCTGGTACGTCGAACTTGGCAATCCCGCGGGCGGCCCGATGACCAACACCGGCAAATTCCAGAACCTGCAGTCTTTCTACTACTGGTCCGGGACGGAGTACGCGCCGGACACGAGCTACGGGTGGTACTTCCGCACCGCCGACGGCAGCCAGAGCGCGGTCAACAAGAGCACCCATCTCTTCTACGCCCTGCCTGTTCGCCCTGGCGATGTGCCCGTGGTGCCGGAGCCGCAGACCCATGCGTTGCTTCTCGCCGGGTTGGGAGTGCTGGCGTTGTTGCGGCGCAAGCGGACACCTTGAGGCTTGGGCGCTTCGGACCCCTTGGTTCTTGCTCGGAGTCCGGGCGAGGTGGTCTACGGCGGTTGCGGTTCGGCGCCTGGCGCGCTGGGAGCGCCCGCCGATCCACAAGGCCGCGCTTGACCTGAAGGAGCACATCGAGCGGCGGGTTGCTTGCTCCGAACCACGCCTTCTCGAGCGTCGCTGCGCATGCGCTCGCGCCACGCGCGCAGCAGCCAGCGCGTCTCGTCGTCGGGGCGCGCCGGCAGCTTGCGGTACGCGGAGCAGTCGCTCTTGCGCGTCAGCAGACGGTGGTCGATCAGCTCTCGGCGCAGCGTGACGTGGTCGCCCCAGGTGTTCCAGCGCTTCAGGATCTCGTTCACCTCGCGTTCGGTGTAGACGCGCCGGGCGTCGAAGTGTGTCCACAGCACCCACATCGCGAGCCGCTGCACCGAGAACTTGTGCGGCCAGCGTGTCAGGCGGCCCTGGGCGTCGAACTGGGTCAGCGCCTTGCGCGCGGCCGGCGTCAGAGTGGGCGCGGCGGGGGCGGCGTCGGCCGACGGCGCGCTGCGCGGCATCTGGCTCGCTGCGCGCAGGCCCTGGTAGCTGCGGTGGCCCGCGGCGCGAGCGAGCAGGTTGAGCAGTTCGACATGGCCGGGCGGCTCCGGCTTGGCAAGGTGGCGCGCACCGAGCGCGCGGCCGAGGGTGCGCGCGAAGGTGCCGACATCGGGCACGGCGAAGGGGATGGCTTCACGGGTCATCGAAGGTCTCCGTTACCGCGTGCGCACGAACCCGGTCGAGGGCGCTGGGGGTTGTCGTCTTCCAGCCGGGCGCACGCAGGTAGAACGTGACCGGACCGTGAGGTGCGAGGGCAGGTTTAGCTCGCGATGCGAATCGCGCGACAACGCCTGGGTGAACTGCCGACCG
>CAZVNC010000376.1:0-1229 GCA_964628305.1 uncultured Ideonella sp. | reverse complement strand
GATTCTAATCCCGTGCATTCCTTACCAGCTCGAGTGCGGTTAGAATTGAAACATCGGCCCGGAGTCTTCGAGTTCCGGGCCGTTTCGTTCATCCCCTTCGACCCCAGTCGAAGCCGCCGTTCTCTCGGGCTTCGAGTTCCTTCGGGTAGCAGCAGCGCAGCGCTTCAACAGGCGCGCAGCTCACGGTCGGCGGCGATGCCGTCGCCTTGACCGACTGCTGTTATTCCGGCCGTGCTCTCGCAGCAGAGCGTTCCGGGGCAATTTGTCTTCCAGCGACTTGACCCAGCCTCGGCGGGCCCCGAACGGGCGCGCCGGTGCTGTTCGCATGCCTGGATGCAGGCGCAGAAAGTTCGATTGATCATGAGTTTCGATTCCAGTTTCACGGCCCTCGGCCTGCACGACAACCTGACCCGCGCGCTCGCCGACGCACGCTACGACCAGGCGACCGAAGTCCAGGCGCGCGCCATCCCGCCCGCGCTGCAAGGGCGCGACCTGATGGTCGCGTCGTCCACCGGCAGCGGCAAGACGGCGTCCTTCATCATCCCGGCGCTGGCGCGCATCCTCGCCGCGCGCGCCGAAGGCAAGCCGCGAGAGCGCGGCGTCGTCTACGGCCCGCGCGTGCTGGTGCTCGCGCCGACGCGCGAACTCGCGCTGCAGGTCTCGAAGTCGGCAACGATCTACGGCCGCCATGTGCAGGGCCTGCGCGTTGCGACCGTGCTCGGCGGCGTGCCGTACCCTCTGCAGATCAAGGCGCTGCGCGGCCCGCTCGACATCCTGATCGCAACCCCCGGCCGCCTGCTCGATCATCTGCAGACCGGCAAGGCGGTGCTCGACAACGTCGAGATCCTGGTCCTCGACGAAGCCGACCGCATGCTCGACATGGGCTTCATCGACGACATCACGACGATCGCCGAGCACACGCCCAAGGCGCGCCAGACGGTGATGTACAGCGCCACCTTCGCCGGCTCCGCCGGGCGCCTGGCGCAGCAGTTGCTGCGCGAGCCGCAGAAGGTCGACGTCGCGTCGCACACCGACACCCACGCCAACATCGAGCAGCGCCTGCATTGGGCCGACAACGGCAGCCACAAGAACGCGCTGCTCGACCACATCCTCACCACGCGCGAGATGGAGCAGGCGCTCGTCTTCACGAGCACCCAGCGTGACGCCGATTGGCTCGCCGACCGCCTCGCCGACCAGGGCCATTCTGTTGCGTCGCTGCACGGCGCGAT
>CAZVNC010000375.1:0-3286 GCA_964628305.1 uncultured Ideonella sp. | reverse complement strand
GGCGTGCTCGGCATCGCACGTGCGTTTGACGCTATCTTCGCTATCGAGGACATGCGCATGTTCGGCGAGCTGCGCCCGAAACCCGATGCACGCATGCTGCGGCGGCTCGCCGCGCGGCTGCGCGTGCCGCCGCATCGCTGCACGCTCGTCGAGGACACGCTCGCGCACCAGAAGGCGGCACGCCGCATCGGCATGAAGACGGTGTGGATGCAGCGCTGGATGCGCGGCGCGGCGCGGGTGCACAAGCTGGCCTCGCGTCACGCGATGCGCCCCGCCTACGTCGATCGGCGCGTGCGCAGCCTGGGCGAGCTCGTGTCCGGGAAAATGCGCAGCCGCTGATCGCGCAGGTCGGCGCATAGTGCGCCGCAGTCGCAAGAAGACGAAGAATAGGAGACAAGCATGGCGGACCAGAACACGCCGCGTCACACGCACGATGAGCGGCTGACCGAAGCGCAGCGCGAGCAGGTCGACGCCGCGCATCACGCGCTGCAAAGCCGCGGCCGCAGCGCCGGCGATGGTGGCGGTGTTGGCGCTGCCGGCGCGGTGATGGCGCCGATGCTCATCATCGGCAGCTTCGTCGTCTTCATGCTCTACGCGTGCTTCTTTCCGGTCGCCGCGGCGATTGCGCTGGTTACCGGAGTCATCGTGTCGAAGGTCTTCGACGTTGTGGTGCCGGGCGTCGGCTGGATCGGGCATTTCATGGTCATGCTGCCATTGGCGTTTGGCGCCTTGAAGCTGTTTCGCGAGCACGAATGGCGGCTCGAATCGAAGCGCGGCTACGTGCTCGGCCGCCATGCGCTGCGCCTGGTGTTTACTGCGGTGATCGTCGGCCTGAGCATCACCTTCGTAGCGGAACGGGACAAGCTGCGCGATCGTGTAGCGCTTGACGAGTCGTACTCGCTGACGCATTTCGCCGCCGTTCTGGCCGCGGTGCTGATCGTGCATTTCGTCGGCCGGTGGTACGACCGCCAACTCGGGCTGCAGACGGTATCCGATGCGGGCCGCTTCGAATCAGTCCCGAAGCGCGCGGCCCGCCGCTTGCCGTTTCCCGGCATGGCGTCCGCACCCGCGCCGTTGCGCGGCGGCCTGCCGGCGATGACGCTTGCGGGCGGCGCGTTCGGCGCCTTCCTGGGTTATGCGGCGTTCGAGACGCCGGCCAGCACGCTGGTCGGCCTGTTCGCCGGATGCATCGTCGGCGCGCTGTTGATGTTCGTGTGCTGGCTCGTCACGCGGCCGTTCGCTGCGCTCTTCGATCGGCTGCCGCTGCTGTGGCCGCTGCTGATGGGCGCGATCGTCGGGGCCGGCGTCGCATGGCGCCTCGCGTTGGCCGACAGCGCGGCGCTTGCGGTCTACCTGTTGCCGGGCGTGGTTGGCGGTGCGCTCGCATTCGCTGTGCCGTTCCTGCTCTACGCGGGTGCCCGCCGGCTGATGACGCGGCCCGTGGCCAGCGCGGACTAGGCCTGCTTGCGCCATCGTGCCGGCGTGCACTGCGCCCAACCGCGAAACGCGCGGCTGAACGCGGTCACGTCGGCATAGCCCACCGCCTCGGCGACTTCGGCGAGAGGGATGCGCGTCTTGCACAGCAACTGACACGCGAAATGAAAGCGCGCCTCGTTGAACACTGTCTGCAGGCGCGCGCCTTCTTCGGCGAGACGGCGCCGCAGCGTGCGCGGATGCACGGCCAGCACCTGCGCCAGGTTGTCGGCCGACAGCGATCCGGTCATCGCCAGCGCTAGCGCGACGTGCTGTGAGCGCTCGGTCCAACTCTGCGCTTGGCGCGCCTCGCCGCGTTGCGCCTCGCGCAGCAAGGCCAGTTGCTCCGCTGCGTCGGCCAACGGCGGTGGCTGCTGCTGCCAGCGCGCATCGAACCAGACTTCCGCGCCGGTGGCGTCGAACACGACTGGCGCACCGAAGTGGCGGCGCCAGAGGCCGGCCTGCTTCGGGTGCGAATGCGGCAAGCGCACCTCGAGCGCGCACCACTGCGGCCCACAAAGGCCGCGCAGCACAGCCAAGGCTAGCGTCATCGCCAAGTCGTAAATGATGCCAAGGCCCGGTGTCGCATCGTCGTGCACCGCATAGCCCAGCGCCATCATGCCCGGCCGGTTCGTGGCGACGTAGACCACCGCGCCGCGGTCCTGCAGCGAGATGTGGCGGGCCAGTCCTTGCAGCGCGTCGCCGACGGTGGCCGCGCGCTGCATCAGCAGCGACAGCACGCCCAGGCTGTCGGCGCCCGCACGCTGGCCGACGATGAGGCCGAAGTCTTCGCGCCCTGTGGCGCGCGCGGCGTCTTGCAGCATGCGCGCCGCGGCGGCAAAGGGAACACGGTTCTCCGCGTCGTCGAAGGTCAACTCGGCGAGCCCACAGGCTGCGAGCAGCGGCGCCGGATCGATGCCCGCCTCGCGAATTAGCGCAGGCACCGCCAGCAGCGGCCCGAGCCGCACGTCGGCCGGGGTGGGCGCCGGGGGCTGCCTCGGCGTGGATGGACGCATGAATCGGCTGCGCTGCGGTGGGTGCGACGATTGTCCACAAATGTCAATCGCCGCGCAGGCGCGCCGCATATCATGCTCGGCACGCCGCACCGTGCGCCGTTCAAGCGCAGCAGCAATCGAGAACGAGGAGATCACATGCATGCAATCCTTCGCCAGTTCGTGGTCGCGGCCATCGCCCTGGCAACGGCCGGCCTCACGGCAGCCCAGCAGGTCACCGGCACGCCCGGTTCGCCGAGCGCCACCACCACGCTGCCCGGCAACCAACTGCCGCCGCCGACCCCGGCCTTTGGCGGCGTGATCAAGCACGACGCGCTGCAGTCCAAGCCCTGGTGGGCGCCGCGCGTCGTGCCGCCCAAGGGCGCGCCCAACGTGCTGCTGATCATCACCGACGACGCCGGTTTCGGCGTGCCGTCGACCTTCGGCGGCGTGATCCCGACGCCGGCGATGGACCGCATCGCGAGCGCTGGCCTGCGCTACAACCGTGTCTTTTCCACCGCACTGTGCTCGCCGACGCGCGCCGCGCTGATCACCGGGCGCAACCACCACTCGGCCGGCTTCGGCGTGATCTCGGAGCAGAGCACCGGCTTCCCCGGCTACAACAGCATCATCGACCGCGACAAGGCCACCATCGGCCGCATGCTGAAGGACAACGGCTACGCCACCGCCTGGTTCGGCAAGGACCACAACGTGCCGGCCTTCGCGGCCAGCCAGGTCGGGCCCTTCGACCAGTGGCCGATCGGCATGGGCTTCGAGTATTTCTACGGTTTCGTCGGCGGCGACGCCAACCAGTGGCAGCC
>CAZVNC010000374.1:0-3291 GCA_964628305.1 uncultured Ideonella sp. | reverse complement strand
GTGCTTGCCGAGCACGACGCGCAAGGTGGTCTGTGCGAGCTGGCTCGTCGCGACGAGGTACTGCTCGACCTGGATGATCGCGCGCTCGGCATCGACGACTCGAAAGAACACGACCGCGTTGACCTTGACCGAGACGTTGTCGCGCGAGATCACGTCTTGCGGCGGCACGTCGAGCGTGACGATGCGCAGATCGACGCGCACCATCTGCTGGATGCCGGGGATCACGAGCACCAGGCCCGGCCCCTTGACCTTCCAGAAACGGCCGAGCTGGAAGATGACGCCGCGCTGGTATTCGCGCAGGATGCGCAGCGAGCTGAAGATCAGCGCCGCGAGCAGCACGATGACGACGCCGAAGCCGAACGGTATGCCTGCCATCACGTATCTCCTTGATCTACGGGTGCCGCCGGTTCGGCGCGCACCTCGAGCAAAAGGCCGTCGCGCTTGACGACGCGCACCGTCTGGCCGACGGCGAGCGGCGACGCGCTGCGCACTTCCCAGTTCTCGCCGCGCAGTTGGGCGAAGCTGTGGCCGGCGTCGACGTGCACGATCTCGCCGCGCAGGCCGACCAGATCGTCGAGGCCGGCGACGACCGGGCGGCGATGCGCCCGCATCGCCATGCTGCCGCCGAGCAGGACGACGATCGCCGAACTCGCGGCGAGCGCGAGGATCAGCCACAGCGGCACGCCGTAGCCGGGCTGCGCGCGGTCGAACAGCAGCACGCCGCCGGCGATGAACGCTATCACGCCGCCGGCGCCGAGCGCGCCGAAGCTCGGTGCGTGCAACTCGGCGGCGAACAGCAGCAGGCCGAGCAGCAGCAGGCCGAGACCGGTGTAGTTGACCGGCAGCATCTGCAGCGCATACAGGCCGAGCAGCAGGCAGATCGCGCCGGCAACACCGGCAACGCCGAAGCCGGGCGACGCGAACTCGAACACCAGCCCGTAGATGCCGATCATCATCAGCACCAGCGCCAGGCTCGGATTGGCGATCACCGACATCAGCCGCTGGCGCCAATCGGGCAGCAGCACCTGCGTCGTCTGGCCGCGGGTATGCAAGACCTGCTCCTTGTCGCGCACGCGCACGCTGCGGCCGTCGATCTGCGCCAGCAGATCGGGCACGTCGGCCGCGACGACGTCGATGACGTTCTGCTGCAAGGCCTCGGCGGCGGTCAGGCTCACCGCCTCGCGCACCGCGAGTTCGGCCCACTGCGCATTGCGGCCGTGCTTTTGCGCCAGGCCGCGGATGAACGCCGCCGCATCGTTGACGCGCTTGGCCTCCAGCGCGTCGGCCGGCGGCTTCGCGCCGCTCGCGGCCGATGCCGGCGCGGCGGGCGCGCCACCGCCGATCCCGATCGCGATCGGCGTCGCCGCGCCGAGCGTCGTCGCCGGCGCCATCGCCGCGACCTGCGCGGCATACAGAATGTAGGTGCCGGCGCTCGCCGCGCGCGCGCCTTCCGGGCTGACATAGACGACGACCGGCACGGCGGACGCGAGCATCGCCTGGATGATCTCGCGCATCGCGCTGTCGAGCCCGCCGGGTGTGTCGAGCTCGATGACGACGAGCGGCGCGCCCTGCGCCTGCGCCTGTTTCAGGCCGTTCAGCACATAGTCGGCGCTGCCCGGGCCGATCGCGTCGTGCACCTGCAGCACGAGCACCGGCGCGACCGAGGCAGACGCCGACACCAGCATCAAGCAGGCCCACAGCGCAAGGCTGCGGGCGAGCGATGCCATCGGTGCCGGCCGCAGCCGTTGCAAGATCGCCATGGCCTCCCCGTTTCGTGCACGGGCCGAGCAACGATGTCGGCCGCGTGATCGCACCATACACGCTTCGCGCAAGCGCCCGATGGCCGGTCGCGATCGACCCTGCCGCAGGCGATGGTGCACACGCCGATCCGACGCGCGCAGCCTCAGTGCTCGCCCTTGGTGCGCAGCAGGCCGGCGAGCCGGTTGCCTTGCTTCTGCGGGCCGCCGCGCGGGAACATGTCGTGCAGATGGTGGTTCGAGCCGCGCTCCGGGCCCCACCGGTCGGTGAATTCCTTGATCATGACACGAACCTGCGCCTGGACGCCGTGGTCGGCCTCGTAGTTGCGCAGGTACTCGATCTCCTCCCAGTGCGCGGGCGTGAGCTCGAGCCCTTCGCGCTTCGCGAGCGCGCGCGCGAACTCGGGGCTCCACTGCGAGCGGTCGAGGAGGTAGCCCTCGCTGTCGATCGGGATGCGCTTGCCGCCGACGTCGACGTAGTGGTCGGTGAGGGCACGGACGACGGTCATGGCTGTCGAGTCTCCGGGGGGTGGGCGAAACGCGCCTCGGGCGCGGCGGTTCAGACGATCAGCGCCTCGCGTCCGCGCATCGGGGCGAGGTAGACGATGTTTCCGTCGCGACGCTGCCGGTAGTCGCTCGCGCGGATGAACTCGACGAAGCGCGCCGCCCAGTCGCGCTCGCGCGTCGAGCGCAGGTGCGCGAACGACGCGAGCACGTTGCCGACGACCACGCCGTCGCGCTCGCCGTCGATGCCGTGGCCGCGCTTCACCCGGTAGGCGCAGCGCACGTCGGGCGCGAGGTTCTCGAGCGACGCGTAGTGGAACTCGTGTGCGCGGACCGTGCGATCCCCGCCGCCGGACGGCCACGGGAACCCATCGGTCTCCTCGAGCACGACGTAGCCGCGACCGACCGGACGCTCGCGCATCACGACGTCGCCCGGAATCGCGCCCACCATCCGCGAGGTCTGGCCGGCGACGGTGAGCGAGCGCGCGAGGTACATGAGACCGCCGCACTCGGCGTAGACCGGAAGCCCGGCGTCGATCGCGCTGCGGATGCGCGCGCGCAGCGCGGCGTTCGCCTCGAGCTCCCGCGCGTAGAGCTCGGGGAAGCCGCCGCCGATGAACAGCGCGTCGACCGAGGGCAGGTGCGTGTCCGCGAGCGTGTCGAAGCGCACCAGCGTTGCCCCCGCGGCACGCAACGCGTCGAGGTCGTCCGGGTAGTAGAACCCGAACGCGCGGTCCTGCGCGACGCCGATCCTGATGTCGGAGTCCGCGGCGGCGGGGCGGGGCATCGTGACGAGCGCCGGCTCGGGAACAGGCGGCGCGACGGCGATGCGCGACAGCAGGAGGTCGAGGTCGACCTGCCGGCCGATCGCGGCGCCCAGGTCGGCGACGCGCCGCGGCACGTCGTCCGACTCGTTCGACGGCATGAGGCCCAGGTGGCGCTCGACGATCGTGAGCCGCGGATCGTGGTGGACCGCGCCGACGACCGCGACCTCCGTGTAGTGCTCGATCACCATCCGGAGCTTCGCCTC
>CAZVNC010000373.1:1323-3292 GCA_964628305.1 uncultured Ideonella sp. | reverse complement strand
AGGTGAGCTGGTTCAAGTTCACGAAGAAGCGCTTCGGCAAGGGCCGGCGCATCCTGAAGATGGCGCCGCTGCATCACCACTTCGAGAAGTCCGGCTGGACCGAGACGCAGGTCGTCGTGCGGTTCTGGATCATCACGATGCTGCTGTGCCTGATCGGGCTGGCGAGCCTGAAGCTGCGTTGACGATGAAGAACCTCGCCAACACCCGCGTGCTCGTCCTCGGTCTCGGCGCCTCGGGGCTCGCGATCGCGCAATGGTGCGCCCGCTGCGGCGCGAGCGTCCGGGTCTGGGATTCGCGTTTCGGCACGCCGCAGAGTCCGCCGCAGGCCGAGACGCTGATCGCGAACGTGCCGCGCGCGGAACGTCTCGTCGGTGCGCTGGAACTGGCTGCGCTCGAAGGCGTGCAGCGCGTCTTCAAGAGCCCGGGGCTCGCGCCGCATGACGAACGTATCGCGCCGCTGCTCGCCGCTGCGGCGGAGCGCGGGATCGCGGTCGAAGGCGAGCTCGAGTTGTTCGCGCAGGCGCTCGCCGAGCTGAAGCTGGAGCGCGGCTACGCGCCGCAGGTGCTTGCGGTCACGGGCACGAACGGCAAGACGACGACGACCGCGATGACGGCGCTGCTCGTAGCGCGCGCCGGCCGGCGCGTCGCGGTGGCCGGCAACATCGGGCCGACGATGCTCGAGACGCTCGCGAACGCGCTCGACGCCGAATCCGTGCCGACGCTCCCGGCGACGCATGACGAGGCTGGCGCCGAAGGTGCAGCGGCGCCCGATGTGAACGCGTCGTTGCCCGAAGTCTGGGTCCTCGAGCTTTCGAGCTTTCAGTTGCACGGCACGACCGGCTTCGAGCCCGACGCCGCGGCACTGCTCAACATCAGCGAGGATCACCTCGACTGGCACGGCACGCTGGTCCGTTATGTCGAAGCGAAGGCGCGCATCTTCGGCACGCGCACGACGCTCGTCGTCAATCGCGACGACGCCGCGGTGGTCGAGGTCGCGCAGCGGTTCGTCGCGCCGGCGCCGCCGGCGAAGACCGCGCGCAAGGCGCGCACGACGCGCCAGCCGCCGCGCAAGGTCATCGCCTTCGGCGTCACGGCGCCGCGTCATCCGGGCGACTTCGGCATCGTCGTCGAGGGCGGCATGGCATGGCTGGTTCGCGCGCTCGAAGACGAACCGGGCTTGCGCCGGCCGCCGGCCGAAGATGCCGACCTCCACATTCAGCGCCTGATGCCGGTCGACGCCTTGCGCGTGCGCGGCCGGCACAACGCGGCGAATGCGCTGGCTGCGCTCGCGCTCGCGAGTGCGATCGGCTGCCCGCTCGCGCCGATGCTGCACGGCCTGCGCGAGTACGGCGGCGAGCCGCATCGAGTCGCCTTCGTCGCCACACTCGAGGGCATCGACGCCTACGACGACAGCAAGGGCACGAACGTCGGGGCGACGGTTGCCGCGCTCGACGGGCTGGGGCAAGAGCGCGCGCCCGCGCGCCTCGTCGTCATCCTCGGCGGCGATGGCAAGGGGCAGGACTTCAGGCCGTTGCGCGCACCGCTGCAGCGCCATGCGCGCGCCGTCGCGCTGATCGGCCGCGATGCCGGACGCATCGAGGCTCAGGCGCTCGAAGGCAGCGGCGTGAAGAGCGAGCGCTGCGCGACGCTGGAGGCGGCGACGCGCTGGGCGTTCGCGCAAGCGCAGCCGGGCGACGCCGTGCTGCTCAGCCCGGCCTGCGCGAGCCTCGACATGTTCCGCAACTACGCGCATCGCGCCGACGTGTTCGTCGCCACGGTGCACGAACTGATGCACGAATCGGGAGCCGTCGCATGAGCCGCGTAAGAGGGGCCCCGCGAAGCGGGGATCGAAGCGAGCGAATTCGACGCGCTGCCGACCTCGCGAGTGCCTCGCATGGCGCGAATCGTCCGGAGGCCGTCGCATGAGCCGCGTAAGAGGGGCCCCGCGAAGCGGGGATCGAAGCGAGCG
>CAZVNC010000373.1:0-1223 GCA_964628305.1 uncultured Ideonella sp. | reverse complement strand
TTCGACGCGCTGCCGACCTCGCGAGTGCCTCGCATGGCGCGAATCGTCCGGAGGCGGCGGCATGACGACGCTCGCCGCACGCTTCGGCTGGGACGCGTTGAAGGCGCGCGGGCTCGCGCTCGTCGGGCGCGGTGCGGACAAGGGTGCGGCGGTTCCGGTGCGCGACTGGGTCAACGTCTCCGCCGGCCGCCCGACGCGCCTGCTCGGCTTCGACCAGACCTTGGTGTGGGTGGTCGTTGCGCTCCTCGCGCTCGGCCTCGTGATGGTCTATTCGGCGTCGATCGCGCTCGCCGACAACCCGAAGTTCACGCGCTACGCGCCGACCTACTTCCTGACCCGTCAGGCGCTCTCGATCGGAATCGGCCTGCTCGTCGCGCTGGTCGCGCTCCAGGTGCCGATGGCGCAGTGGGAACGCTGGTCGCCGTGGCTGTTCGTCGCTTCGCTGTTGCTGCTCGTCGTCGTCCTGCTGCCGTTCGTCGGCAAGGGCGTGAACGGTGCGCGGCGCTGGATTGCGCTGGGGCTCATGAACTTCCAGCCGTCCGAACTCGCCAAGCTGACGATCGCCATGTACGCCGCCGGCTACATGGTGCGCAAGATGGACGTGAAGGAGAAGTTCCTGCAGGCGGTGCTGCCGATGGCGGTATCGGTCGGGGTCGTCGGCCTGCTGCTGCTCGCCGAGCCCGACATGGGCGCCTTCATGGTGATCGCGGCGATCGCGATGGGCATCCTCTTCCTCGGCGGCGTCAACGGCCGCATGTTCTTCCTCATCACGTCGATTCTGCTCGGCGCGTTCGTGCTGATGATCACGATGAGCGAATGGCGGCGCGAGCGGATCTTCGCCTACCTGAACCCGTGGGACGAGAAATACACCCTCGGCAAGGCGTACCAGCTCTCGCACTCGCTGATCGCGTTCGGCCGCGGCGAGATCTTCGGCCAGGGGCTCGGCGGCAGCGTCGAGAAACTGCACTACCTGCCCGAGGCGCACACCGACTTCCTGCTCGCGGTGATCGGCGAGGAACTCGGCTTCGTCGGCGTCGCCGTCGTCATCGTCGCCTTTTTCTGGCTGACGCGCCGCATCTTTCACATCGGCCGTCAGGCGATCGCGCTGGATCGTGTGTTCGCCGGCTTGTACGCGCAAGGCATCGGCATCTGGATGGGCGGCCAGGCGTTCATCAACATGGGCGTCAACCTCGGCGTGCTGCCGACCAAGGGGCTGACGCTGC
>CAZVNC010000372.1:0-3313 GCA_964628305.1 uncultured Ideonella sp. | reverse complement strand
CGGCCGCGGCGGCGCGGTCAGGCCGTTCTTCAGGTCCTTGTGGCGCTGCCCGATCACCTGCAGATCGAGCGTCAGCACGAGCGCGCTGCAGCGCACCGCCTTGCAGCGCTCGATCATGCGCGCCATCGCGTCGCGGTCGCGCATCATGTAAAGCTGGAACCAGAACGGCGCTCCCGTGTGGGCCGCGACGTCCTCCATCGAGCAGATGCTCATCGTCGACAGCGTGAACGGGATGCCGAACTTCTGGGCTGCGCGCGCAGCGTGCATCTCGCCGTCGGCGTGCTGCATGCCGGTCAGGCCGACGGGGGCGATCGCAACCGGCATCTTCGCGTCGATGCCGACCATCTGCGCTGCGGTCGTGCGGTTCTCCATGTTCACCGCGACGCGCTGGCGCAGCTTGATCGGCTGGAAGTCGCTCTCGTTCGCGCGGTACGTGCCCTCGGTCCACGAGCCGGAATCGGCGTAGTCGTAGAACATGCGCGGCACGCGCTTCTCGGCGAGCACGCGCAGGTCTTCGATGGTGGTGATCACGGGCATGGTGTGTCCTCGGTCTCGACTCGCGCGGTTTCAGTGCGCGCGTCTGCCGTCATTGTCGCAGGGCGCGGCCTCCGGCGCGTCGAACAGCGGCAGGTCGTAGCTCGCAGCAGGCTCGCAAGCCGCAGCGGCGGCAGGGTCGGGCGTGACGGCCGGCTTGACGAGATCGGCGAGCTTCGCAAGCGCCCCGGCGCGAACGCCGAGCAGCCGCAGGCGGCGCGTCAGATCGATGCGCTTCAGACACTCGCCGGCCGCGCGGCGGATGCTGCGCGCGTCCATCGTGTGCGCCGGCAACGTCAGGTCGCGGGTGACGATCTTGAAGTTGTCGAAGCGCAGCTTGATGCCGATCGTCTTGCTCGCATAGCCCTTGCGCGCGAGGTCGCCGGCAAGCGCGACGCACAGGCCGGTGAGCAGCGGCGTGAGCGTTGCGCGGTCGCGCACCGCGTGCAGGTCGCGCTCGAAGGTCGTCTCGCGGCTGACGCTCTTCGGTTCGGAGTACGTCACCACCGGCCGCTCGTCGCGGCCGTGCGCCGCCTCGTGCAGCCAGGCGCCGTAGTGCGCGCCGAAATGGGTCACGAGCAGCGCGGGGTCTGCAGCGGCCAGCTCGCCGATGCTGCGGATTTCGAGCACCTCGAGCCGCTCGGCCGCCTTCGGCCCGATGCCGTTGATGCGCCGCGCCGGCAGCGGCCAGATGCGCGCGGCGATCTCGCCCGCGTCCAGCAGCGTCAGGCCGTCGGGCTTGTCGAACTCCGAGCAGAGTTTGGAGAGCAGCTTGTTCGGCGTGATGCCGATCGAGCACGTCAGCCCGGTCGCGTCGAACACGGCCGCCTTCAGCGCGACGCCGATCGCGCGCCCGGCGTCGTCCTGCACGCCGGGGAGGTCGGTGAGGTCGATGTAGATCTCGTCGATGCCGCGGTCTTCGACCAGCGGCGCGATAGCACGCACCGCGTCCTTGAAGCGGCGCGAGTACTTTCGATACTCGTCGAAATCCACCGGCAGCAGCACGGCGTCCGGCGCAAGTGCGGCGGCCTTCATCAGCCCGAGTCCGGAGTTCACGCCGAACGCGCGCGCGGCGTAGGTCGCGGTCGTGATCACGCCGCGGCCGGTGTAGTGGCGCAGCCGCGCGAAGCGGCGCGTGCCGTCGGCGAGCGTCGTCGGCCCATGATCGCGCCCGCCGCCGATCACGACCGGCAGGCCCTTCAGCTCCGGGTAGCGCAGCAACTCGACCGAGGCATAGAACGCGTCCATGTCGAGATGCGCGATCAGGCGCGCTGGCATGGTCGGGTTCAACGATGCTGCGAAGGTCTAACGGACCTGTACATAAAGCCAGTGTAGCGGCCGATCGGGCGCATGCCAATCGAGCGCCCGATGCGCGGCCTCGCCCGAGCGGCGATGATCGTCGGATGGCTGATCCTGACGTCCCGAATCCCGACGCGGCATGTACCGCGCGTCTGGCGCTCGAACCGCTACGCGCCGAGCACGCGGCGCGCCTCTTTCCGCTGCTCGCCGATCCGCGTCTGTACGTCTACGTCGACGACGAAGCACGCGCGACCGTCGCGCTGCTTGCCGCGCGTTTCGCCGAACTCGCCCGCGGCGCACCCGCGGGGTCGAACGAGACGTGGCTGAATTGGGTGATATGGCGCCGCGCCGACGGCGCAGCGATCGGCACGCTGCAGGCGACGCTCGAACCCGGCGGCCGAGCCTGGATCGGCTATCTGCTCACGCCCTCGGCCTGGGGCCAGGGCTACGCGACCGAAGGGTGCAAATGGCTGCTCGCCGAACTTGCGCAACGGCACGGCGTGCTGGAGATTCTCGCCAGCGTCGACGCCCGCAACGCGAGGTCGATCGCGCTCCTCGAGCGCCTGGGCTTCAGGCGTGTCGCGACCTGCGCTGCCGAGTTGCGCGGCGAGGCAACGATCGACCATCGCTACTTGCTATCCGTCGCGGCCTGAAGCGGGGTGCGCCGCAACAGCAGCACGCCAAGCGCGAACGCGCTGAACGTGGCGCCGGCCGCGAACGTCGCCCCGCCGCCGATCCGCTCCCACAACAGCCCGGCGAGCGCGCTCGCGACAAGCAGGGCCACGCCGCTCGCGAGGTTGAAGAAGCCGAACGCCGTGCCGCGCAACGCAGGCGGCGCGGCGCCCGCGACCATCGTCGCCAGCAGCCCCTGCGTGATCCCGAGGTGCAGCCCCCAGAGTGCGATGCCGCCGCCGACCGCGAGCCCGTTCGTGCCGAGCGCGAGCAGCACGTCGGCCGCGATCAACACCGCCAGCCCGAGCGAGAGCAGACGGGCGTGGCTCACCTTGTCCGAGAGTTTGCCGAACGGATACGCGACGAGCGCATAGACGAGGTTCATGCCGACGAAGACGAGCGGCGTCCACGCCATCGGCAGCCCGGCGTCGACGGCGCGCAGCACCAGGAAGGCCTCGCTGAAGCGCGCCAGCGTGAACACCGCACCGATCGCGACGACCCACCAGTAGCTGGCCCCGAGCTGACGCAGCATCTCGCGCCGGATCGGGTTGACACGCGGCGCGCCCCTTGCACGCTCGCCATCGCGCTCGCCTTCGTGCACGCCGAACGCGAGCAGCGCGACCGACAGCACGGCCGGTATCACGGCGACCCAGAACACGGCGCGAAAGTCGTCCGCCCAGAGCAGCATGAGCACGATGGCAAGCAGCGGGCCGAGAAACGCGCCGACCGTATCGAGCGCCTGACGCAGCCCGAACGCGGCGCCGCGCACCGCGGCGGGCGCGAGATCGGCGACCAGCGCATCGCGCGG
>CAZVNC010000371.1:0-3337 GCA_964628305.1 uncultured Ideonella sp. | reverse complement strand
GCTGCCCAAGCTGATCGGCACCAGCGGCAACTTCGAGACCATCGTCTTCGGCATCGTGCTGGTGGCGGTGCTGAAGTACGCACCCGACGGACTGTGGAGCTTCGTCGGCCGCTGGCGGCCGAAGCCCTCGCGAGCGCGCGACTGGGGCGACGCGCCGCCGCTGCCGCGGCGTGCCAAGCCGGCGCGCGGCGAGCGGCTACTCGAGGTGCAGGCGGTGCGCAAGCAGTTCGGCGGCCTGGTCGCCGTCAACGACGTGAGCTTCGGCGTGCACGGCGGCGACATCGTCGCGCTGATCGGCCCCAACGGCGCCGGCAAGTCCACGCTGTTCAACCTGGTCACCGGCGTGCTGCCGCTGTCCGCCGGCGCGGTGCAGTGGCGCGGCCAGTCGATCGGCGACAAGCCTTCGCGGGCGATCGCGCGCCTGGGCATCTCGCGCACCTTCCAGCACGTCAACATGATCCCCGACATGACGGTGCTGGAAAACGTGGCGCTCGGCGGCTATGGCCGCACCCGGGCCGGCGTGCTGCAGGCCATGCTGCGCCTCGACCGCGCCGAAGAGCGCCAGCTATTCGCCGAGGCGGAAGCGCAGTTGGCGCGCATCGGTCTGGCCGAGCGCATGCACGATCTCGCCGGCAACCTGGCGCTGGGGCCGCAGCGGCTGATGGAGATCGCGCGCGCGCTCGCCACCGACCCGGCGCTGCTGCTGCTGGACGAGCCGGCCGCCGGCTTGCGCCACCACGAGAAGCGCGCGCTGGCCGCCGTGCTGCGGCAGTTGAAGGACGAAGGCATGAGCCTGCTGCTGGTCGAACACGACATGGACTTCGTCATGGGACTGGCCGACCGCGTGGTGGTGATGGAGTTCGGCACCCGGCTGATCGAAGGCACGCCGGCCGAGGTGCAGGCCAGCCCGGCGGTGCGCGCGGCCTATCTTGGCACCGAACACTGACATGACGCCCAGAAGAGCACTTCGTTCGCTGCCCGCCAAGGGGGCGCAGGTCCCCCTTCGGGCGGCCGGACGGGAGGCCTGATGGCCGCGCCGAGGTGCTGAGCGGGCTGAACTTCGGCCTCGTCGAGCGCCGGGTGGTCAGCGTCATCGGCCCAGCGGCGCCGGCAAGTCGACCCTGCCTGCCGCGCTGATGGCGATACCGCCATCGCGCGGGCGCGTCGTTCTTCGACTGCCAGGACCTGGCCGCTTTCACGCTGGAAGAGCGTGTCACGCTTGGCCTAGAGCTGGTACCCGAAAGGCACAAGTTGTTCGGCACGATGGCGGTGGAGGACATCCTGGCGCAGGGCGGCGACCGCGCAATGAAGCAGCGCGTGCCGCAGCGGCGGCGACGCATCGACAAGATCTACGAACTGTCCCACGGCCGAAGGAACGGCGCACGCAACTCGCCGGCACGCTGTCCGGCGGAGTGTGCCCGATGCTGGCCGTGGGCGGCGCGCTGATGGCCTCGCCGCGGCTGTTGATGCTGGATGAACCCAGCCTGGGCCTAGCCCCACTCGTGGTGCGCGAGCCCTTCAACGAGCGGCGGCGCGGCGCGTGTTCAGCAGGTTGCCGCCGAGGATCAGCGCCGCGCCCAGCATCGTGAGCAGGTCCATGCGCTCGGCGTAGACCAGCCAGCCGGCCAGCGCGGTGAGCGGTACGCGCAGATAGTCCATCGGCACGACAACAGTGGCCTCGGCATGGCGCAGCGCGCGGGCCATGCAGTAGTGCGAGAAGGTGCCGCAAAACGCCACTACCAAGATCCAGCCCCAGCCTGTGGCCGACGGCCAGCGCCACACGGCCAGCGCCGGCAGCGCACCCAAAATCGATTGCACCAGCAGCATCCAGAAGATGATCGTCAACGCGCCGTCGGTGCGCGTCAGCGACTTGGTCAGCGTGACCGAGACGGCAAAACCCACCGCCGCGGCCAGCGCCACCGCTTGCCCGGCGTTCAGCCCCGCCGCCTCCGGTCGCACGACGAGGCCGACGCCCAGCAGCCCGAGCGCCACCGCCAGCACCTTCCAGCGCGTGATGCGCTCGCCCAGGAAGGCGGCGGCCAGCAGGATGATCCAGATCGGCATCGTGAACTCGATCGCCACCACCTGCGCCAGCGGGATCAGCGTCAGCGCCACGAACCACGCGTACTGCGCGCCGTAGTGCACCGTGTTGCGCAGCGTGTGCTCGCGCAGGCGCTGGGTGCGGATGGCAGCCAGCCCGCCGTTGGCGTGCAGCAGCGGCCACAGCATCAGCAGGCCGATCGTCGAGCGCAACGCCATCAGCTGGAACACCGCCACATCGCGCAGCGCCTCGCGCCCGGCGATGGCGATCACCAGCATCAGCGTCAGCCAGCCAGCCATCCATGCTGTGGCCTTGGGAATGGAAGGGGTGGCTTGCTGCATCGGGGCCTGCACTCTACGTCAGACCCTTTCGCCACTCTCGGAGCCTCAGATCGCGCCCTCGCGGCGCAGGGCGTCGATGGCGGCAGCGCTCCAGCCGAGCTCGGCGAGGATCGCGTCGGTGTGCTGCCCGAGAGCCGGCACCGCATCCATGCGCGGCGCGAAGGCGTTGGTGGCACCGGGCGGCAGCAGCGCGGGGATCGCGCCGCCGGGCGTGGCGACCTCGGTCCAGCGCCGGCGTGCCTGCAGCTGCGGGTGCTGCCAGACCTCGTGCATGTCGTTCATGCGCGCATTGGCGATCTGCGCCGCGTCGAGCCGCGCGATTACCTGCTCGGCGCCAAGCGCGCCGAACACCTCGCCGATCAGCACCTGCAGCGCCGGCCGGTTCGCGACCCGCTTCGAGTTCGATGCGAAGCGTGCGTCGGTCGCAAGTTCCGGCTGCTGCAGCACGAGCTTGCAGAACGCGGCCCATTCGCGCTCGTTCTGCAGTCCCAGCATCACCGTCTTGCCGTCGCCGGCCGCGAACGGGCCGTAGGGATAGATGGTGGCGTGCGCGGCGCCGGCGCGCGGCGGCGGCGTCGCGCCGTCGAACGCGTAGTACAGCGGATAGCCCATCCACTCGACCATGCTCTCGAGCATCGAGACGTCGATGCGCGAGCCCTGGCCGGTCTTGCCCCGCTGCAGCAGCGCGCCGAGGATGCCGCTGTAGGCGTACATGCCGGCCGCGATGTCGGCGATCGAGCAGCCCGCCTTGGCAGGTTCACCGGGCGAGCCGGTGACCGACAGGAAGCCGGATTCGCTCTGGATCAGCAGGTCGTAGGCCTTCTTGTCACGGTAGGGGCCGGGGTTTGCCGGGTCGTCGCCGTAGCCGGAGATGTCGCAGACGATCAGCCGCGGGTGCCTGGCGTGCAGGGCGCCGAACGACAGGCCCAGCCGCGCGGCGGCGCCCGGCGCCAGG
>CAZVNC010000370.1:0-3381 GCA_964628305.1 uncultured Ideonella sp. | reverse complement strand
CGTAGGACGACAGCGCGCAGCGCCCCTCGACCATCACGCACAGGCTGCCGAAGCCGAACACCTCGATGTCGACTGGCGTGTGGCGGATCACGTGGCCGACCTGCGACATCGTCAACACCCGCGGCAGCACCGCGCGCTGGATGGCGTAGCGCTCGCGGTAGAACTCGATCGCCTCGTAGCTGGTCGCCGACGCCTGCACCGACAGATGCAGCCGCAGCGCCGGGTGCTGGTCGCGGCAATACGCCATCACCGCCGTGTCGGCGACGATCAGCGCATCGGCGCCCATCGCGACCGCCGTATCGACCGCGCGCTGCCACGGCCCGATGTCGCGCGCATCGGCGAACGTGTTGAGCGCCATCAGCACTTTCGCGCCGCGCGCATGCGCATAGGCAACACCGTCGCGCACCTGCGCGTCGTCGAAATTCAGGCCCGCAAAGTTGCGCGCGTTGGTGGCGTCCTTCAAGCCGAGATAGACAGCGTCGGCACCCGCATCGACGGCAAGCTGCAGCGCGCGCAGCGACCCCGCCGGGCAGACGAGTTCGGGCTTGGCGGGTACGGGCGTGAGGGACTGCAAGGTCATGGCGAGGGGCCGGACTGACCCCGAAAAGAGCGAAGCGACGCATTGTGGGACGGACCCCGGCGCCGTCGTTTGTGCCTCGTCAAGGCACGCGCAACTCTCGTCTGCAGCAGGGCTGTTCGCGGCGGCCGCCCAGCCGCGAGCTACGGCGCTGCGCTCGAGCGGCGCGATGCTGGCGCGCCTGTTGCCGGCGCGATGCCGGCTGCCTTCAGCCAAGCCTGCACCCTGTGCCTCTTGCGCCACGCCCACAGGCCGAACGTCGCGAGCCGCCAAACCCGGCGCGGCCGAAGCACCAACAGGACAACGACACCGCCGCCGATCAGCGCGACGCGCTCGCGCCAGGCCCACCGCGCGCCGGCATGCACCCGATCCGCGATCGCGAACGGCCTGACCAGAACCGCCGATTGCTCCGCGATCGACGCCCGCAGCGCGGCGCTGCGCATCAGCAAGCGCCGTTGCCGCAGTGCGAGGTCGGTCTCGGCGTTCATCGCCGCGACGTGTCCGGCGGCGGGGCGGCGGCTTCGCGCGGCTCGAGCGCCGCGCGGTCGCGCGCCAGCTCTTCGCGGCTTGCCGCGAAAGCGCCCGACGGCGTCTGGATCCGGCCGATCGCAAAGCGCACCATCAGCACGCCGACGACGAAGTAGATCAGGGCAAGCCCGACGATCGCCTGCAGCCGGTAGGTGTCCCAGAACAGCAGCACGATGAAGGCGCTCGTCAGCACGAGCCCGAGCGCGACGCAGACGCTGCCGAGCGCCGCCCACAACAGCGCCGAGAGGACCGACAGCTTCTGGCGCTCGATCTCGGTGCCGAGCAACTCGAGACGCAGGCGTGCGAGCTCGAGCGTTGTCGTGCCGAGCCGCCGCAGCGAGGCGAGCAGGCCCGCGCTCGCCTGCCGCTCTGTCATGTCGACGCCGCCGCAGCGCCGTTCAACGCCGCCCGATCAAGAGGCCGATGAGCAGACCGAAACCGGCCGCGATGCCGATCGAACGCCACGGGTTGTCGTGCACGTAGTCGTCGGCTGCACGCCCGGCCGCCCTGGCACGCGAGATCGCCGCATCCTGCGCGTCGGCCAAGCCGGCGCGCGCACGCGCGAGGCTCGCCTGCACGCGGTCGCGCAATTCGGCCGCACCGTCGCCGGCCTGCCCCGCGGTCGAACGCAGCAGTTCTTCGGCGTCGGAAACGACCAGGCGCAAATCGGCCATGAGCTTGTCGGTCTGGGCTGCGGTCACGTCGTTCATCTGGTTTCTCCTTGTCGATAGAGGGCGAGGCAAGAGGCTACGATACACTGCCGCCGCAGCGATGTCATGGGATTGGCGGACGCGGCCGGTCAGCCGGGGTGGCCATCGGACCGCGGCAGGCCGAACCAGCGGCCGTAGCGCAGCGCCCAGGCGGTCGCGACGCCCGCCCACGCAAGGGCCGCGAACATCAGCACGAACGGCGGCAGCGCGGGCCACAACGCGCTCGCCAGGCGCGCCAGCACGGCCGCCTGCAGAAGCCAGAACACGCTCCACAGGAGGGCATCGGCGACCAGCGAACGCCCGCTGTGCCCGCAGGCGACGCGGCTCGCCATCGCGAGCAGGACCGAGGCCAGAAAGCCCATCGTCATCGCATGCAGCGGTGCGAGGCCGAGCGTGACGCTGCCGCCGCTGAACGCAGCGAGCGCGTCCGATACGGTCGCCATCGTTAGCGCAACCGCGAACCAGGCGAAGCCGATATACATCATGCGGGGCAGACGCTGGCGCAGCGGGATGCGCAACTTGGGAATGGCGACCCAGCGCAGCGCGAGAACGACGAGCAGCAGCGCGGACGGCGCCTCGAGCGCGGCGCGCAGCGCGTGCGCGCCAGCTCCCGGCGGCCCGGCCAGCGCGTCGATGATGCCGAAGATCGCCTGCAGCCCTAGCGTCGCACCGAACACCCACAGCAACCAGGCCGGCCACCGCAGATCGAGGCGGGCCAGCCCGCCGTCGCCGAAGAACGGGATCATGCGGTGCGCCACGGTCGCGAAGACGAGCGCAACGAACCCCCACAGGCCGAGCTGCACCGCAGCGCGCGCGATGTCTTCGCGCTCGGCGGCCAGGCTCGCTGCCGCGGTCCACATCGCGAACGCTCCGATCGTGCAGGCGGCGCCGACCCAGCGCGGATGGGTGCGATCGCGCGCCCGGCTCGTTCGCACCAGCCGCCACAGGCGCAGCGTGAACAGGCCCCAGCCGGCCGCAACGACGGCCAGGCCGATCGCCGCGAGAGTCGCCGACCGGTTCACGCCAAGCACGAACAGCGTCCACCCGGCGAGCGCCGCACCGACCGTCGGCAGCAGCGCCGATGCCTGCTGCTCCGGCTGCGCAAGCCACTTCGGGCCGGCCGTGAACAGGAAGCCGGCGAAGAAGAGCGGCGTGAAGCCGAACGTCATCAGCAGCGAATGGGCGAGCACCGGCGAAACCCGCCACAACACCGGCCAGCCGTCAAGGCGCGACCACAGCACGCCGAGCCACCACAACGCGCTGGCTGAGAACATCACGCCTGCGCCGAAGAACGCGAGCCGGTGCGGCGCGGCGAGCAGCCAGCGAAAGTGCCAGCGCGCCAGCGCTGGAATGGGCGCTGCCTGCGGTGCGCCGCTTTCGGCGCGCTGCTCTCGAGGGGTCTTTGGCGCGCCCGGCGGACCCGGGTTCACAGGGCCGGGCCGGCGCCTGCGGCGGCCTGATCCGCGACACTCGCGGCGGCGATCGCGGCGAGCGCCGCCTGGGCGTCGCGCGGCGCGGTCAAGAGCTTTTGCATCAGCTCGCGCACGCTGCGGATCTCGGCTCCGA
>CAZVNC010000369.1:0-3382 GCA_964628305.1 uncultured Ideonella sp. | reverse complement strand
TCACCATCGCCGCGAGCGTCGTCGACTTGCCCGAACCGGTCGGCCCGGTGACGAGGACGAGGCCGCGCGGCTTGAGCGAGAGTTCCGCGAAGACCGTCGGCGTGTTGAGCTGCTCGAGCGTCAGGATCTTGCTCGGAATCGTGCGGAACACCGCGCCCGAGCCGCGGTTCTGGTTGAAGGCGTTGACCCGGAAGCGCGCCAGGCCCTGGATCTCGAACGAGAAGTCGCACTCGAGCGTCTCCTCGTAGGCCTTGCGCTGCGAGTCGTTCATGATGTCGTAGACCATCTCGTGCACCTGCTTGTGCTCGAGCGGTTCGACATTGATGCGGCGCACGTCGCCGTGGACGCGGATCATGGGCGGCAGGCCCGACGACAGGTGCAGGTCCGACGCCTTGTTCTTGACCGAGAACGCCAGCAGTTGGGTGATGTCCATGGAACGATGTCGGTTGGTTCGGCGCCGTCTTGAGTCCGCGCAAGAGGCGGTGGGCCCCTGCGAGTCGCATCGCGCCAGGCTGCGCGCCGGGCTGGGGCGATGGGTTCGGCGCATTATGGCGACGATCGCCTGCCGGCTCCAGCAAGTGCGCGCTCGCATCGCAGGGGCATGCGCGAGGTCGTGACTTCCGACCGGCGTGGCGCGGCTTCCCGGGCGCGGGCGCTGGTTACCATTGCACGGCATGCTTTTCGAAACGATTCGCCGGCTGCCGGCCGATTTCTGGTACTTCTTGAGCCGCCTCGGCGAGATGCAGTTGATGCTGCCTATCGCCCTCGCGCTCGTCGCCTGGCTCGTCTGGTCCGGCGAAGGGCGGCGCGCGGCGCTGTGGCTGGCGATGGTCCTGCTCGCGGTCGGCATCACGACGGCGAGCAAGATCGCCTTCATCGGCTGGGGCATCGGCAGCGCAAGGCTCGATTTCACCGGGTTCTCGGGCCATGCAATGCATGCAGCGGCCGTCATGCCGCTGCTCGCCGGAAGCATCGCCGCGGGTTCGAGGCGCTGGGTCCGGTTGGGTGCGGTGACGGTCGCGCTCGCGCTGGCGATGCTCGTCGCGTTGGCCAGGATCAAGGTGGGCGCGCATTCGCCGAGCGAAGCGTTGCTCGGCTACCTGCTCGGCGCACTGGCGAGCAGCCTTGCCCTCGCGCTCGGCCACCCGCCGCATTCGCACCCGCAGCGCTGGCTGGTGGCGACCGTGTTCGCGGCGCTGCTGCTCAACTCGTCGGTGATGCCGACACTGTCGACGCACGACGTGGTAACGCACGTCGCGCTGAAGCTCTCCGGCCGCGACAAACCCTATACGCGTCACATGATGCTGCGCGACGAGAAGCTGCGCCAGCAGAAGGCCGAGCCGGTCGTCGCCGCGCCCCGCTACAAGGCGAGCGAGGTCGAATTCTTCACCTCCTCCATCACCGCGTAGGTGTGCGTCTCGCGCACGCCCGGCAGCGACCACATCACGGAGCCGACCAGTTCGCGGTACGCCGCCATGTCGGCGACGCGCGTCTTGATCAGGTAGTCGAAGTCGCCCGCGACGAGGTGGCACTCGAGGATCTCGGGCCGCACCTGCACCGCGGCCTTGAAGGCATTCATCACGTCGGGCGTCGTGCGGTCGAGCACGACCTCGATGAAGACCATCATCCCCGCGCCCAGCTTGTCCGGGTCGAGCCGCGCCGTGTAGCCGAGGATGTAGCCCTCGCGCGTGAGGCGCCGGACGCGCTCGAGCACGGCGGTCGGCGACAGGTGCACTTCCTCGGCCAGCTTGAGGTTCGATATCCGGCCGTCGCCTTGCAGCACGCGCAGGATCTTGCGGTCGATCTTGTCGATGGCGTTCGGATCGGTCTTCACATTCGTCTGGCCTGGCTGGTCTGGCCTGGCTGGCTGGTCGCGGGTCAGAGCGTACCGCCGGCGCCGCGCCGCGGCGCTACCGACTTTCCCACCTCGCGGTGCGAACGGCGCGCCGCGCTGCGTACACTGGCCGCATGGAGAGAATCGCATTCATCGGCGGCGGCAACATGGCGAGCGCGATCATCGGCGGGCTCGTCGAGAGCGGCGTAGCGCCGGGCGCGATTCTCGTCGTCGAGCCGCTCGCCGCGCAGCGCGACAAGCTGCATGCAACGTTCCGCGTCGCGCCACAGGCCGCGGCCGACGCGTCGCTTGCCGGGTCGGACCTCGTCGTCTGGGCCGTCAAGCCGCAGATCTTCGCGCAGGCCGCCGCGCCGTGCGCCGCGCATGTCGGCCAGGCATTGCAGCTGAGCGTGATGGCCGGCATCCGCAGCGACGCGATCGCGCACGCAGTGGGCAGCGAGCGCGTCGTGCGCGCGATGCCTAACACGCCGGCGCTGATCGGCATGGGCATCGCGGGGCTGTATGCGCGCGCCGCGGTCTCCGGCGCCGATCGCGAGCGCGTCGAACAACTGCTCGCGCCGACCGGACGCACGCTGTGGGTCGAGCGCGAGGCGGACCTCGACGCGGTGACGGCGCTCTCCGGCTCCGGCCCGGCCTACGTCTTCTATTTCGCCGAGGCGATGATGGTCGCGGCGCAGGAGATGGGCTTGACCCCGGAGATCGGCCGGCAGCTCGCGCTCGCCACCTTTGCCGGCGCGACCGAGCTTGCGCTGCGCAGCGACGAGCCGGTCGAGGTGCTGCGCGAGCGCGTCACGTCCAAGGGCGGAACGACCTTCGCGGCGATCCAGTCGCTCGAGCGCGACGACCTGAAGGCGGTGATCGTGAAGGCGGTGCGGGCCGCTCAGGAGCGGGCGCGCGAACTCGGCGACGAGTTCGGCGCCTGATGCTTCAGGCGCCGCGCAGCATGGCGTCGAGCGCGATGCCCGCGAAGACTGCAAATCCGAGCCAGTGGTTCTGCTTGAAGGCGCGAAAGCAGCCCTCGCGCGTGCGGCCGCGGATCAGCGTGAAATGCCAGATCGCCTGCGCCGCCGCGACAACGAGGCCCGCGCCGTAGCCCCAGCCGAGCCCGATGCGCGCGCCGAGCCACCCCCAGAGGCCGAGGTAGACGGCGTAGAACGCCATCACCGCGGCGACATCGAAGCGCCCGAGCGTGAGCGCCGAGGTGCGGATGCCGAGACGCACGTCGTCGTCGCGGTCGACCATCGCGTATTCGGTGTCGTAGGCGAGCACCCAGAACAGATTGCCGAGCAGCAGCCACCAGGCGAGCGCCGGCACGCTGCCCTGCGCCGCGGCAAACGCCATCGGGATGCCGAAGCTGAACGCGATGCCGAGCACCGCCTGCGGCATCGAGAACACGCGCTTGCTGTAGGGGTAGACGAGCGTCACCGCAAGCGCGACGAACGACCACGAGACGGTCGCGACATTCGTCGTCAGCACGAGCGCGAAGGCAGCGAGCGCGAGCACGGCGCCGACCGCGAGCGCCTCGCG
>CAZVNC010000368.1:0-3391 GCA_964628305.1 uncultured Ideonella sp. | reverse complement strand
CCCCGCGCAGCGGGGATCGAAGCGAGCGAATGCGGCGAGGCGCCGACGACAAGGCGCTTGCGAACTCCTCGATCCAACGCAGGCGCCGCTTGACGGGCGGACCTCACTCGTAGTGCGTCCACATGCGCAAGACCCGAACCGTGCGCTCCTTGGCGAACACTTGGTAGACGAGCCGGTTGTGGATGTTGATGCGGCGCGAATAGGCCCCCGCAAGGTCGCCGACCAGCTTTTCGAAGGCGGGGGGATTCTGGAAAGGGTCGCGCTGCAAGATGTCCAGCAACTCCATGGCCTTCGTCTTCAGGCCTGCCGCAGCCAGCTTCTTCGCGTCTTTCTGTGCCTGCTTCGAATAGACGAGCGCCCACTTCACCAGTGGAGTTCCTTTGCGCTCTTGGCGAGCGGCTCAGCCATCGCCTTGCGGATGGAATCGCGCATCCCTGGTATCGAAATCAGGTGCAGCGTTTCCTGAATTGCCTGCCAGTCTTCGGCCGACACGAGCACGGCGGACGTGCGCTTGCCGGCAATGAGGATCGGTTCGTGCGAGTCGGCGGCCTGGTCGATCAACCGATACAGATTCGCGCGCGCTTCGCTGGCGGTGAGGACGGACATGGGGTTCTCCTGATTCAGAACCGTTAGCGTACGCAAATGCGTACCTTTCGTCAACGAGGTGGCCGACACCAGTTCGCCGACAGCGCGCGCCACGGCGTCGAAGTTCCATGTCGCAGCGCAGTGCCCGCCACCTCCGCCGCGGCATCCGCCTCGCGTAGCATCGGCAACGGCACTCAGCAGAACCTATGGAGCGATGGCGCATGGAACCACGCGATTGGACGGTCGGGGCGAGGGTCGAGCATCCGGTGCACGGGCCGGGTACGGTGACTTCGGTCGGTACGGACTATCTCGGCATCGCGTTCGATGCCAGCGGTGAGGCGCTGATTCGCCGCGAAGCCTTCAAGCAACCTGCCGAAGCGCCAGAGGTCACTGAACCGATGCCCTTCTACCGCGAGATCCTGCCGTGGCCCGAATCGACCTTCGTCGCGGAACCCGCCGATACGCCCCACTACCTGGGCTCGCATTGGGACCCGTTCGCCGAAGGCTCGGAAGAAGTCATGCGCCGACTCCCGGCGATCTTGCCGCACGCTCTGGTGCAGACCGGCTACGGCGAGGCGCGCAAGCCGTCCCGCGAGGCGCCGCAGGACTGGGCGCAGGGCTTTCAGCTCGTCTGGCCGCTGCGCGCGCAAGGGCTTGCGCTGACTGTTCGCGCCGAGCAGCAGGCAAACGCGATCGTCAGCATCTTTCCGTTCATTGCCCACGGCAGTCAACAGACGCTGACGCTGCGCGAAGTGACTGTCAGGACTGCATCTCGGCGGCAGCGACACCGCGTACAAGCAGGCCTTGCTGGACCGGCTGACGACGGCGTTTCGCGACGAGCGTTTCGCGTCGGCGGGCGAACTGGTGCTCGAAGGCGGGCGCGAGCGTCTGGTGTGCGATCTGGTCTTCGACCAGGCCTGGCGCGGCACGCTCGACAAACGCTACTTCGGCGCCGCGAGTCCCGGCGCGGCGCGCTGAGTGCCCGACAAGAAGCCTTTCAGTGAGGCACGGACCCACATGAACACTCCGACGATCCGCCCTGCCACAGCCGCAGATCAAGCCGCTTGGCTGCCGCTTTGGCGCGGCTACCAGAGGTTTTACAAGGTCGAGCAGCCTGAGCATGAGACGCGCATCACGTGGCAGCGGCTGCTCGACCCGACAGAACCGATGCATCTCGCGCTCGCCGAAAGCGGCGGTTCGGTCGTCGGCATGGTGCACTTCATCGAGCACCGCACATGCTGGACTCAGGCGAACGCGGTTTACTTGCAGGATCTGTTCACCGCGCCCGAGGCGCGCGGCCACGGCGTCGGGCGCGCGCTGATCGCGCATGTGTGCGAGCGCGCCCGCGCCATGGGCTGTGCCAAGGTGCACTGGCACACCCACGAGACGAATGCGCAAGCGATGGCCTTGTACGACAAGGTTGCAGAGCGGCCGGGTTTCGTGCAGTACCGGATCGGACTGTGAAGCGGGCACCGTGAGCAGCAAGCCGCAGTCATCGTCGTCGCCCGGCGGCTGGAAGCTTCGCGCCTGGCAGCTCGGCGTGCTCGCCGCCTTCTTCGGGCTGTGGTACGCGCTCACGAAGCCGGGCCTGCTGCCGCTGTTCGTGTTCGACAACGACACCCAGGCCGCGTTCTTCTTCGGCGAGCCGCTGACGATCTTCGCGCGGATCTGGAACTGGTTCGTCGTCGCGGCCGACATCTACCGCCATCTGGCGGTGACCCTGATCGAGACCGCGCTCGCGTTCGCGATCGGCACCGCGATGGGGCTGGCGTGCGGGCTGTGGCTGGCGCTGAGCCCGTTCGCGGCGGCGATCTTCGACCCCTACATCAAGGCGCTGAACTCGATGCCGCGTGTGATCCTGGCGCCGATCTTCGCGGTCTGGTTCGGCCTCGGCATCGCGAGCAAGGTCGCGCTCGGCGTCACGCTCGTCTTCTTCATCGTCTTCTTCAACGTCTACCAGGGCGTGAAGGAGGTGAGCCCGGTGGTGCTCGCCAACGCGCGCATGCTCGGCGCGAACGGCCGCCAGCTGCTGCGCCACGTCTACCTGCCGAGCGCGATGAGCTGGGTGTTCTCGTCGCTGCACACCAGCGTCGGCCTGGCGTTCGTCGGCGCGGTGGTCGGCGAGTACCTCGGCTCGGCGCAGGGCGTCGGCTACCTGATCCTGCAGGCCGAGGGCGCGTTCGACATCAATACCGTGATGGCGGGCATCCTCGTGCTGACCGCCTTCGCGCTGGCGCTCGACGCGCTCGTCAGCGTCGTCGAGCGGCGCCTGATGAAGTGGCAGCCGAAAGCGGGGGAGACGGAGAAGCTCTGATCAAGGCGCAGACGCCGACGTGCCCAGGAACGGCGCCCCGCCATGCGGCGCGCTGCGCAACCAGGCCATCTCTGGAGCGGCAGTCCGCTCCTCGTTCGCGTCCTCGCTGCCGCCTGCCTATTCAGCCGACAAGAACGCACCGAGCGCGTCGGCGATGAATACGACGAGTGCGCCTTGACAGACTGGGAAGCCCCTCTCGGGAGCTCGAGACCGCACCGGGGCGGGAGTTGCTGCGATCAGCCACTTTGGGGGCGTACGTCTTGTACCAAGCGCCGAGTGATTTCGGGTCCTTCGACTTGAAGTCGCCGGCGCCGATTCCGGTGCGGGACTGCGGTCCGCCTCAAATCCGCTCGACGACGAGTGCGATGCCCTGTCCCACGCCGATGCACATCGTGCACAGCGCGAGGCGGCCGCCGCGGCGCTGAAGCTCGTAGATCGCGGTGCCCACCAGCCGCGCCCCGCTGGCGCCCAGCGGATGTCCCAGCGCGATGG
>CAZVNC010000367.1:0-3398 GCA_964628305.1 uncultured Ideonella sp. | reverse complement strand
AGAGGGGCCCCGCGCAGCGGGGATCGAAGCGAGCGAATGCGGCGAGGCGCCGACGGCATGGCGCTGCGAATCGCCCGATCGAGCGGAGGCGCAGCATGAGCCTCTGGCGGATGGCGCCTGACACGACGCGCTGGCGGTCGAGTTCGCCAGTGCCGCGACGCGAACAGCCGCAAAGCGTCGCGAGCGGCCAGCGCTTTGCGTTCGATTGCGGATCGGGTTCAGCCCTGCTTCAGGAGCGTACCGTCGGCGTCTAACACGCGCACATCGACCGCGATGCCGGCACGCACGCTCTGGGTGACGACGCAGAAGTCCTCGAACTGGGCGAGGGCGCGATCGAGCATCTGCATGCCGGCCGAAGGCGCGCCGAGGTGCAGATCGACACCGATGCGCGAGATGCGCATCCGCCTTTCCGCGTTGCGTGCCTTCTCGACGACCGCAACGGCGCGAATCGGCTCCGGCTGGTTCTTGAACTTGCGCAGCGCGAACAGCAGGCTCGACGCGAGACAGTTCGCGACCGCCGCGCCGAGCAGATGATCCGGGCTCGGTCCGGTGTTGCCGCCGAGCGGCGCCGGCTCGTCGGTGACGAGCACCGGCATGCCGGGCGTGCCGAAGTTCGCCTCGAAGCGGTAGTCTGCGAGCTGCGTGAGTTCGACGGTGGTAGTGCCTTCGGCCATGGCTTCAGCGTTCCTTCATCGGACAGGTGTTCAGGCCGAGCAGGCCGTACGCCGGGCAGAAGCGAAACAAGCCGGTCGCGAGCGGCACGATGCCGATATAGCCCCACAGTCCGATCGTGTCGGTCGCGGCGAGGCCGATCAACACGGCGCCGGCGACGATGCGCACCGCGCGATCCACGCTTCCTACATTGACTTTCATCTCAGCTCTCCTTGGGTTGGTGAATGAATGAGGTGGGAATCAGCGCTCCAGCTTCTCGATGCCGAGCAGCTTCAGGACGTACTTCTCGTAGACCGGGTCGGAGCCGCCGTTCTTCATCTTGCGGATGAAGTATTTCTCGAACGCGATCTTCGCCAGGTGCACCCACTTGCCCTTCTTGAACCAGTTCACGTTGCGCGGCGGGATCTGCGGCAGCGCGACGAACGCGGCGCCGGTGTCGCCCATGTCGGCGAGGCAGATCGCGTTCCACGTGCCCTTGGCGTCGGCCGGCGTGCCTGCGATATCGGCGGCGATGTTGTGCACGATCGCCGTCACCATCGTCTCGATCATGTAGCCGGTCTTGGGAGCGCCGGTCGCGACCGGCGTCACTTCGACCGGCGGGATCGCGACGCAGACGCCGGCCGAGAAGATGTTGCGGTACTTCTTGCTGCGCTGGTACTCGTCGATCAGCACGAAGCCGCGCGGGTTGCACAGGCCCTCGACGGCGGCAACCGCGTCCACGCCCTTGAACGCCGGCAGCATCATGCTGAACTCGAACTGCAGTTCGTGCTGCTTCTTCAGCGCGCCGGCGTCGTCGAGTTCGTCGACGAACATCCGGCCGGCCTCGACCTTCGTCACCTTCGCGTTGCAGATCCACTTGATGTCGTGGCTGCGGAATTCACTCTCGAGCATGGACTTCGAATCGCCGACCCCGCCGAGGCCGAGGTGGCCGACGTAGGGCTCGCTCGTGACGTAGGTGATCGGCACCTTGTTGCGCAGCCTGCGCCGCTTCAGGTCGGTGTTGAGAATGAACGCGAACTCGTAGGCCGGGCCGAAGCACGACGCACCGGGCATCGCACCGACGATTGCCGGCCCCGGCTTCTGCAGAAACTGCTGGTACTGGCCCCAGGTGCGCTCGGCGTGGTCGACGACGCAGATCGACTGCGTATGCTGCTCGGGGCCGGCGCCCGGCACGTCCTCGAAGGCGAGCTTCGGGCCGGTGGTGATGACGAGGTAATCGTAGCCGAGCTTGCTGCCGTCCTGCAATTCGATTTCGTTTCCGCCGGCGTCGATGCGCGCGACGCGCTGGGCGATGAACTCGATGCCCTTCTTCTCGAGGTGCGGCCGGATCGGGAACGTGGTCGCGCCGCGCTCGCGCCAGCCGACCGCGACCCAGGGGTTGGACGGCACGAACTGGAAGTAGTCCACCGCGTTGACGACCGTGATGCGGTGCGTCTTGTCGAGCTTCTCGCGCAACTCGTAGGCGGCGGGCATGCCGCCGGTGCCGGCGCCGAGGATGACGATGTGGGCCATGGGTGTTCTCCGGTGGTGGGTGGGCGAGGCGTTCAGCGCGGCGCGCCCTGCGCCGCGAGGGTGGAATTCACGGCCGAAAGCGCCGTCTCGTCGAGCTGGCCGGCAAGTGCCTCGAGGCGCAGCCGATCGAGCAGCATCTTGATGCGCGCCTGCAGCAGCGCGAGTTCGGCGCCCGCGGCGTCGTTCTCGGCGTTCAGCAGATCGAGCGTCGTGCGCTCGCCCGCCTCGCGGCCGACGCGCGTCGCGTCCAGCCGCGAGCGGCTCGCCGCGAGCGCATCGGCGAGCGCTTTGACGCGGCCGGCGCCGACCGTCAGGCCGAGCCACGCGGCGCGCGTCTGCAGCGCCACCTGCTGTGCGCCGCGCTCGGCGTCGGTGGCCGCCTTTTCGGCCAGACGCTGGGTCTCGGTCTGCTTCGCGCCGCGCCAGCCGCCGCTGTAGAGCGGCACGACGAGCTGCAGGCCGATCAGCGCGTTGTTCTGGCGGTTCGACGCGTCGCCGTAGTCGCCGCTGCCGTTGATCCGGTCCTGCCCGATCTCGGCGACGACGTCGAGCGTCGGCGCCGCGAGGGCGTCGAACTTGGCGGCCTCGCGCTCGGCGACTTCGGCCGCCGCAAGCTGGACCCGCAGTTGCGGATTGCGCGTCTTCGCATCGGCCAGCCATTGGCTGAGCGCCGGCAGCGACGCCACGCCAGCGTTCGCGTTCGCGCCGAGCGCCTTCAGCTCGGCATTGGGCAGCCCGGTTGCATCGGCGAACGCGGCGCGTGCAAGCTCGTGCTGCGTCTGCGCGGCGAGCACCTGGGCGCGAATCGCCTCCAGCCGTGATTGGGCCTCGTGGGTGTCGGTGATGGGCGCGTCGCCGAGCCGGAAGCGATCCTGCGCCTCCACGTTCTGGCGCGTCAGCGCGTCCTGCTGGCGCCGCAGCACGCGCAGCGTCTCGGCGGCGAGCACGACGTCGAAGTAGCGCTCCGCGGTGCGCAGCATCAGGGCCTGCTGCGCAGCCTCCCATTCGATCTCGGCCATGTCGGCGGCCAGCTCGAGCTGGCGCTTGCCGGCATCGCGCTCGCGGTTGACGAGCGGCTGGCGCGCCTGCAGCGCCCAGCGCGTCGCCGTGCCGCCGTTGATAGAGGTGTTGAAGTCGACCCCGCTCGACGTGCCGAAACCGGGCGCCGAGAACTGCGCGCCGCTCATCGCGGTCTCGTTGTTGCCGACGCCGAC
>CAZVNC010000366.1:0-3409 GCA_964628305.1 uncultured Ideonella sp. | reverse complement strand
AGCCCCCAACGGTGCTTCGCACCGGCCCCCCCGAGGGGGAGCGAGCCCGTCTTCGGGCGGCCGGGCGACGGGCTCATCGGCGCAGGTTCGCCATTTCGATCACGAGCAGCACGACCGACACCACGTTGGCGACCAGCGCGCCGGTCGCGAGCGAGACGATGGTGGCACTCTGGTGCGAGGCCATCGCCACGCCGAGCTGGGTGTACACGCCCCACGCCACGGCGGCGGCGATGAGTTGCAGGTCGGCCACCAGGCTCGTCGCGAGCATCGTCGAACCGAGCGGCGAGCGGTCGCCGAACTTCATGATCGTCGCGATCAGGTTGACGACGATCGCGGCGAACAGCTCGTAGACGTTGTGGTGCCCGATGTCTCCAATCTCGCCGACGACGAAGCCGACGTTGAGCGTCAGCGCCAGAACGATGACGAAGGCAAACAGGACGCGTTCTGTGCTCATCTCGGTTCCTGCAAGGTGGCGATCGGCAAGTCTATGCGCGTGGCGCCACGCTTGCGCGCGGCGCGCCCGGCGCGTGCCGCTTCAGCCCGCGCGCGCGAGAAGCATCGCGTCGCCGTAGCTGAAGAACCGGTAGCGCGCGCGAACCGCATGGGCATAGAGCGCGCGGACGTGCGCGTGGCCGGCGAATGCGCTGACCAGCATCAACAGCGTGCTGCGCGGCAGATGAAAGTTCGTTACCAGACGATCGACGACCCGAAACTCGAAACCCGGCGTGATGAAGATGTCGGTCTCGCGCGCCCCGGCCCGCACCCGGCCCTGGCCGCATAGCGCCGCCGACTCGAGCGCGCGCAACGTGGTCGTGCCGACCGCGACAATGCGCCCGCCGCGCGCCCGCGCGGCATCGATCGCGGCGACCGTCGCGGCCGGAATGTCGAACCACTCGCTGTGCATGCGGTGGGCGGCGATCGTCGCGCCGCGCACCGGCTGGAAGGTGCCGGCGCCGACATGCAGCGTGAGGCTGGCGCGCTCCACGCCGCGCGCCGCAATCGCATCGAGCAGCGCGGCATCGAAATGCAGCGACGCGGTCGGCGCCGCGACCGCGCCGGGGCGCGCCGCGAACACACTCTGGTAGCGTCGCGCGTCGTCGGCCGTATCGGCATGCGCGATGTACGGCGGCAGCGGCACATGGCCGAAGCGTTCGAGCAAGGCGAACGGTTCGCCCGGAAAGCGCAGCCGAAAGAGCGCGTCGCCCGCGCCGCCGCGGCCGAGCACGTCGACTTCCAGGCGCGCGCCGTCGGGGGCGTCGAAGACGATCCTGCCGCCCGCCTTGGGCGGCTTGCTCGCGCGCACGTGACAAAGGACCTCGTGCCCCGGCAGCACGCGCTCGACGAGCGCCTCGACAGCACCGCCGCTCGCCTTGGCGCCCTGCAGGCGCGCCTTGATGACGCGGGTGTCGTTGACGACGAGCAGATCGCCGGCTTCGAGCAGCGACGGCAGTTCGATGAAGCCGCGATCGACCGGCACCGCCGCGCGCCCGTCGAGCAGCCGCGACGCGCTGCGTTCGGGCGCGGGATGCTGCGCGATCAGCTCCGGCGGCAGCTCGAAATCGAAGTCGGCAAGCGTGTAGGTCGTCGTCATCCGGAGTCGGGCGTGTTCGGCTGGGGCGAAGCCTCGCCGGTCGGCCTAGAAATGTCAGTTGGGCGCGCCCGAACGGGCTGCGATGCGGCGTGCTGGCAAGCCGCGACAACGCTGCGGGCTCGTGCCCGCGAGGCGGAGCAACGCGGCCAGCGCGTCGCAGCGTGGCTCGATGGGATGCGCAGCGATGTCACCTGAAGGGTGATTGCCGGCGTGGGCGCCAATCTCGACATTCATGCGGTGTCTCCAGCGGAGAGGAGCGGTCGACTGCCGTTTCTAGGGTCAGGGCAGAATTGTTCCATGCCCGCTGCCGCGCCCGCCGAAGACAAGCCCAGGACCGGGCCGCAGCGCGCGATGGCGAAGCTCGGGCTGGTGCGCGACATCGACCTCGCGCTGCACCTGCCGCTGCGCTACGAGGACGAGACCCGGCTCGTGGCGATCGCCGACACGCGCGACGGCGACGTCGCGCAGGTCGAGGGCCAAGTGACCGACAGCCGCGTCGAGCAGCGCGCCCGGCGCCAGTTGCTGGTGCGCATCGACGACGGCAGCGACGAATTGCTGCTGCGCTTCCTGCACTTCTACCCGTCGCAGCAGAAGACGCTCGCGGTCGGCGCGCGCGTTCGCGTGCGCGGCGAGGTGCGGGGCGGCTTCGCCGGCCGCGAGATGGTGCATCCCGCGTTCAAGGCGGTGCGCGACGACACGCCGCTCGCGACCGCCCTCACGCCCGTCTATCCGGCAAGCGCGCAACTGCCGCAGGCCTACCTGCGCAAGGCGATCGGCGCCGCGCTCGCCCGCGCGCCGCTCGACGAGGTGCTGCCCGAGGGCGCGCTGCCGCCGGGGCTGCCGACGCTGCGCGAGGCGCTAGCCCATCTGCATCACCCCCGCCCGCAGACGCGGCTTGCGACGCTCGAAGACCGCAGCCACCCCGCATGGCAGCGGCTCGCGTTCGACGAACTGCTCGCCCAGCAGTTGTCGCAGTTGCAGTCGCAGCGCGCGCGCGCCACGCTGCGCGCACCGCCGCTCGCGGCGCAGCCCGGCGGGCTGCACGAGAAGCTGCTCGCCGCGCTGCCGTTCGCGCCGACGCCGGCCCAGCAGCGCGCCGGCGGCGAGATCGCCGCAGACCTTGCGCGCGCGCAGCCGATGCACCGCCTGCTGCAGGGCGACGTCGGCTCCGGCAAGACGGTCGTCGCCGCGCTCGCGGCACTGATCGCGATCGACGCCGGCTGGCAATGCGCGCTGATGGCGCCGACCGAGCTCCTCGCCGAGCAGCATTTCGGCAAGCTCGTCGGCTGGCTGCAGCCGCTGGGCGTGCAGGTCGCCTGGCTCACCGGCAGCCACAAGGGCAAGGCGCGCAAGGCGATGCTCGCCAGCCTCGCCGACGGCAGCGCGCAACTCGTCGTCGGCACCCATGCGGTGATCCAGGAGGGCGTCGCCTTCCGCCGCCTCGGGCTTGCGATCGTCGATGAACAGCACCGCTTCGGCGTCGAGCAGCGCCTCGCGCTACGCCGCAAGCTCGCGCCTGGAGGCGACGCGGCGCTCGAACCCCACCTGCTGATGATGAGCGCGACACCGATTCCGCGCACCCTTGCGATGACCTACTACGCCGACCTGGACGTGAGCACGATCGACGAACTGCCGCCCGGACGCATGCCGGTCACGACCCGGCTTTTTGCCGACACCCGGCGCGCGGCGGTGATCTCCCGCATCCGCGACGAAGTGGCGCGCGGCCGGCAGGTCTACTGGGTCTGTCCGCTGATCGAAGCGAGTGAGACGCTCGATCTGCAGAACGCCACCGAGGCGCATGCCGAACTGTGTGCCGCG
>CAZVNC010000365.1:0-3416 GCA_964628305.1 uncultured Ideonella sp. | reverse complement strand
AGCACCAGGCCCGGCATCAGGTATTCGAACATCGAGCCCGACCAGGACAGCAGCCCGGCCTCGGCACCGGCGGCAAAGAACGGCCGGCCCAGCGCCGCCCAGTGGGCCACCGGCACGTCACCCTTGGCGATCGCGAGCAGGCTGGTAAGGCGCGACTCCGACGCCAGCAGGTCGTAGAAGCCGGCGTCGAGCTCTTGCTCGGCAACGCGAAAGCCGATGTGAAAGAGGCGCCGCCGGCGGTGATACAGGAAGCCGAACTCGGCCTGCCAGGCGATCCGCTCGCAGGTGGCCGCAAGCGCGGCCAGGCGCCCGGCCGTCTCGGCCGCCTGCGCCGGTGCGCCGGCCAGTTCCCGGCAGGCCGCGCCGACTGCGAGCAGATGGCCGGCGAGGTTGCCGCTGTCGACCGTCGATACGTACATCGGCAGCAGCGGCGCGCAGGTCTGCGTGTCGTACCAGTTCAGGAAATGGCCGCGGTGGCGTTGCAGTGTCGCCAGCGTCGCGAGCGTGGCCTCCAGGCGCGCGATCAGCTGCGCCGTGTCGATCCAGCCGAAGGCCCTCGCGCAGGCCACGCTCAGAAGATACAGGCCGATATTGGTCGGCGACGTGCGGTGGGCGAGCATGTCGTACGGTGCGGTCTGCAGGTTGTCGGGCGGCAGGTGGTTGTCGTCGGCGCTCACGCAGTGCTCGAAGTAGCCCCAGGTGCCGCGTGCGATCACCTGGAGCGCGGCGCGGTCTTCGGCCGCCAGGGCCGCGCCCCGCGCTGCCGGCCGCGCCCGGCTGACCCACCAGATCCAGACCGAGGTCGCACCCCAGGCCAGGCACAGCGCCAGCGCGAGCCGGGGGGAGGGCGTTGCCATGGCGATCAGTGCGGCCAGCAACGCCATCGCCGCCAGCGGTGCGCGCCAGTGCTGGCGCGCCAGATCGGCCAGGTCCGTACGCACCAGCGCCTGCGCGGCCGCGGCCGTGGTCCACTGCAGCAGGTGACGCTGGCTCACGGCCACGCGGTACAGCGCGCGCACGATCGCGTCGATCGCCATCAACGCATGCTGCAGCAGTTGGGCGACGTGCCACAGTCCGCCCCACAGCGCGCGCGCAAGATCGGCACCGGCCTGGCGGTAGAAGAGGCGCTTGGCGATGTCGTCGCGGCTCGGCGAGAAGCCGGCCACGGCGCCGATCAGCGGACCGGCGGAGAACGCTGCCATCACCAGCGCCAGCGCCGCCCAGGCCGACACGCCGCGGCCGGCCAGCGCAAGCAGGATCAGGCCGAGCGACATCGGCGCGACCAGCGAGCGCCGCAGGTTGTCGAACATCTTCCAGCGGTTGATCGCGCGCAGCGGGTAGCGGCCGGGTTGCAGCAGGAAGGGCAGCAATTGCCAGTCGCCGCGCGTCCAGCGGTGCACGCGCGACGCCGCCACGTCGGCATGGAACGGCGCCGCCTCGAACAGCGAGATGTCCGTCACCGCTGCACAGCGGACGAGCGAGCCCTCCAGCAGGTCGTGGCTCAGCACCCGTCCTTCGGGCAGGCGGCCGGCGAGGACCGAGTGCAGTGCGCGCACGTCGAGCAGGCCCTTGCCGGTGAACGTTCCTTCGCCGAACAGGTCCTGGTAGATCTCGGAGCTCGCGGCGCTGTAGGGATCGATGCCGCACTGCCCCGCGAACAGCCAGTGAAAGAGCGTGACCTCTGCCGGCGCGGGCAGCGGCGTCGCCACGTGCGGCTGCAGGATCGCGTAGCCGCCGACGACGCTGCGGCCGTCGGCCGCCAGCCGCGGCTGGTTGTGCGGATGCGCGGCGACGCCGACCAGATCGCGCAGGCGTCCGGGCGGCAGCTGCGTGTCGCTGTCGAGGGTCACGAGGTAGCGGATGCCGGCCTCGATGCGCGATTCGTCGCCCAGCTCGATGAACGCCGTGCTCGACCCCTCGGCGAGCGCCGCCACCAGTTGCATGAGCTTGCCGCGCTTGCGCTCCCAGCCGATCCAGCGCTGCTCGGTGTCGCTGAAGCGGCGCCGCCGGTGCAGCAGGATGAAGCGCGGCGCGGCGCCGGGCCCGGCCGGCGGATGGCGCGCGTTGAGCTCGCGGATCTGCTGCCGCGCGTCGCCGAGCAATGCAGCGTCGCCCGCGCACTGCGCCGTGTCGGCATCGGCCCAGTCCGTGAGCAGGGCGAACTGCGCCTCACGTTCCGGATTGGCGAGGTGATGCAGGTGAAGCCGGTGCACCAGCTCGCGGCTCGACGCGGCGTCGCCGAGCAGGCCCGGGACCACGACCATGACCCGGTGCTCGGCAGGAATGCCCGCGGCCAGCGCCAGGCGCGGCAGGTGCTTGGGCCGCAGCGATTCGCTGATCAGCCGGTTGACCAGTGCGACCACCGTTTCCGACGCCGGGAACAGCATCAGGGCTGCGCCGAGCAGCGTCCACGCGAGCGTGTCCTGCGTTGCGGGCGCGCCATGGTGCGCGAGCACCCACGCCACCAGGCCGAGGCTGGCCAGCAGCAGCGATCCCAGATAGGCCGGCAGCGCAAGGTGGCGCCACAGCCTGGGCCACGGGAGGACGAGTCGCCCATGCAGCCCGAGGGTGTCCATCAGCGCCGGGTGACCTGCGCCGCGCAGCCAGTGGCTCGGCACGGCGGCGTCGGCATTCGGCGCCTGCGCCATCAGTTGGAGCAGCGTGCGCGCCACCGAGACTTCACTGCGCCCGCAGCGCCGGGCCAAGCGCTCGATGGCGTGCAACGATTGGTCGCGCGTCGCGGTGTCTTCGGCCGCGAAGACCGGCGAGGCCAGCATCAACTGCATCAGCACGCTGCTGTGCGCCACGATGTCGGGCCAGTCGGCATCGCCGATCGCGCGCAGCGAGGAGACGGCGTTGCTGACGCTCAGGTTGTCGGCGGCCTGATCGACCGGCTGCCGGGCCCGAATCGCGGGCAGGTCGGGCAGCACCCGCAGCAGCCACTCCTGGTAGTGCGCGCCGACGGAGCCGTGCCGGTCCTGCAGGCGTTGCGCCACCTGTGCCAGGAAGACATGGGCGACACCGCGCCGCGCGAGCACGGCGAGCAACGCGTCGAGCGCGTGCAACGAGTAGCTCTCGATACGGTCGCAGCACAGGTTGGCGGCTTCGCGGGCCGCCTTGTGCGTCGCCACGCGTTCGGCGAGCCGGCGCAGGTTTTCGATCAGCACGACGCGCAGCGTCGTCGGCAGCGCCCACATCTCGCCGAGCTCGAGTTCGCGCGTCTCCTGATAGGCGCGCAGGAAGTGCAGCAGCAACTCCTCGTCGAAGGCGCCGTCGGTGTGCGCGACGAAAGCCCAGGCGATGCCGTAGACGCGCGGCAGGCCGGCCAGCGGCGCGTCGACCAGCTTCGGCAGCGTCCGGAAGTAGCGCCGCGGCAGACCGTCGCGGATTTCCTTGAGCTGGGCCTCGATCAGGTG
>CAZVNC010000364.1:0-3418 GCA_964628305.1 uncultured Ideonella sp. | reverse complement strand
CGCCTCGCTGCGGCTCTGCATCTCCGCCGGTGAGGCCCTGCCGCGGCCGACCTTCGAAGCCTGGCGCGCCGCGACCGGCATCGAGATCATCGACGGCATCGGCTCGACCGAGATGCTGCACATCTTCATCTCCGCCGACGAAGCGCACGCCCGCCCCGGCGCGACCGGTACCGTCGTCCCCGGCTATCGCGCCTGCGTGCTCGACGACGACGGCAAGCCCCTGCCGGCGGGCCATGTAGGCCGGCTCGCGGTGAAAGGGCCCACCGGTTGCCGCTACCTCGACGACGCGCGCCAGATGGTCTACGTCAAGGACGGCTGGAACCTCACCGGAGACGCCTACCTGATGGACGAGGACGGCTACTTCCACTACCAGGCGCGCACCGACGACATGATCGTCTCGGCCGGCTACAACATCGGCGCGCCCGAGGTCGAGGAGGCCTTGCTGACGCATCCGGCGGTCGCCGAGTGCGCCGTCATCGGCGCCCCCGACCCCGAGCGCGGCCAGATCGTCAAGGCCTTTGTCGTCCTGCGCGAAGGGCACACCGGCGACGCCACGCTGGTGCGTGCGCTGCAGGATTACGTGAAGGCGACAATTGCACCCTACAAGTACCCGCGCGCGATCGAGTTTCGCGACCAGTTGCCGCGCACCGAGACCGGCAAGCTGCAGCGCTTTCGCCTGCGCGCATAGATTGGAAAATGATGACTTTCGAACGTGAGCAACTGATCCGCTTCTCGCACTGCGACCCGGCGGGCATCGTCTTCTTCCCGCAGTACTTCGTGCTCTTCAACGGGCACGTAGAGGACTGGTTCGACGAGGGGCTCGGGCTTGGCTATGCGAAGGTCGTCATCGGCCAGCGCATCGGTTTGCCGACCGTCGCGTTGAGTTGCGAGTTCATGAAGCCGAGCCGGATGGGCGAGCGCGTGCAACTCGGGCTCGCGGTGCGCGAGCTCGGGCGCAGTTCGATCAAGCTCGAGCTGACGTGCCGGCATGGCGACGAGTTGCGGGTGCGGGTGCGCCAGGTGATCGTCACCACCTCGCTCGACGATGGCCTGTCGCGGCCGATCCCGCCGAACGTGCGCGACGCGATCGAGCGCTTCGGTGTCGCACGCGAAGTCGACAATCCCGCGATGCGCGGCGGCGCGCCAAACGTGAGCCGGCCATGACGACGATCCTGCAACCCCCGGGCTGGCCGCGCCCGAAGGGCTATTCCAACGGCGTGAAGGTGCGCGGTCAGACGGTGTTCGTCGCCGGTATGATCGGCTGGGATGCCGAAGGCCGCTTCCCGGCGGCCGACACCGCGGGCCAGGTCCGCCAGGCGCTGCAGAACGTTCGCGCCGTGCTTGACGAGGCCGGAGCGAAGCCGGAGCACATCGTGCGCATGACGTGGTACGTGACCGACAAGCCGGAGTACCTTGCCCAGGGGCGAGCGATCGGCGCCGCGTTCCGCGAGCTGATCGGCAGCTACAACGCGGCGATGACCGCGGTCGAAGTCAAGGCGCTGATGGAAGACCAGGCCAAGGTCGAGATCGAAGTCACCGCCGTCATCCCCGATTGAAAGAGACCAGCATGACCTTCGACGCTACTTCCAGCAGCCTGCGCATCGCGATCGTAGGCACCGGCGCGATGGGGCGCGGCATCGCGCAGATCGCGTCGCAGGCCGGCATCACGGTGCTGATGTTCGACGCCCTCGAGGGCGCCGCCGCGAAGGCGCGCGACGCGCTCGGCAAGACCTTCGACACCCTGCGCCAGAAGGGCCGCATGAAGGATGAGGCGGTGGACGCTGCGATGCAGCGCCTGCAGCCGGTCGAGCGCATCGCGCAACTCGCCGACGCCGCGCTCGTGATCGAGGCGATCGTCGAGGATCTCGACGTCAAGCGCGCGCTGTTTCGCGACCTCGAGACGGTCGTCGGACCCGACTGCGTGCTCGCGACCAACACCTCGTCGCTGTCGGTGACGGCGATCGCCGCCGGCTGCGCGCGGCCGCAGCGCGTGGTCGGCTTTCACTTCTTCAACCCGGTGCCGTTGATGAAGGTCGTCGAAGTCATCGACGGCGTGCGCGGCGCGCCCGAGGTCGGCGACGCGATGATCCTGCTCGCGCGGCGCATGGGCCACGAACCGGTGCGCGCGAAGGACACGCCCGGCTTCATCGTCAATCATGCGGGGCGCGGCTACGGCACCGAGGCGCTGCGCCTGCTGGGCGAGAACGTCGCCCCGGCGCACGTGATCGACGCCGTGCTGCGCGAGCAGGCCGGCTTCAAGCTCGGCCCGTTCGAACTGCTCGACCTGACCGGGCTCGACGTCTCGGTGCCAGTGATGGAGTCGATCTATCACCAGTACTTCGAGGAGCCGCGCTATCGGCCCTCGCCGCTCGCTTCGCAGCGCCGCGTCGCCGGGCTGCTCGGGAGGAAGACCGGCGAGGGCTACTACCGCTACGCCGACGGCCGCGCGGTGCCGGTCCCGCAGACCGAGGCGCCCGCGGCACGGCCGGCGAGCGTCTGGGTCAGCAACGCGCGGCCGGCGCTCGCCGAACGCGCGCGCGAGTTGTTCGTGAAGCTCGGCGTGAAGCCCGAATCGGGCGCGCGCCCGAGCGAGGCGGCGCTGTGCTTCGTCATGCTGCTCGGCGACGACGTGACCCAGTGCTGCGTGCACGAGGCACTGCATCCGGCGCGCACGGTGGGCCTCGACATGCTGTTCGACAACGAGCGCCATCGCAGCCTGATCCTGTCGCCGCGCACATCGAGTACGGCGCGCGACGCGGCGCACGGCCTGCTCGCGAGCGACAAGGCGGGCGTGAGCGTGCTGCGCGACAGCAGCGGCGCGGTTGCGCAGCGTGTCGTCGCGACGATCGTCAACATCGGCTGCGACATCGCCCAGCAGCGCGTCGCCGCACCGGCCGACATCGACCGCGCGGTCACGCTCGGCCTCGGCTATCCGCACGGCCCGCTCGCCTGGGGCGACCGCCTCGGCGCGGCGACCGTCCTCGAGATCCTCGCCAACATGCATGCACAAAGCGGTGATCCGCGCTACCGCGCGTCGCCCTGGCTGCGCCGGCGCGCGGCGCTCGGCATGTCGCTGCTGACGCCGGAGATCTGAAGCCGCCTGCTCAGGCCGCGCGCCCGTTCGTTTCACCGCGGCGAGCGCTGCGTGGCCCCTGAAATCCACATCACCCGGAGAACCCGATGGCCACCAAGAACGCCGCCTTCCATTGGCAAGACCCCCTGCTGCTCGATGCCCAGCTGAGCGACGACGAGCGCGCGGTGCGCGACGCCGCGCACGCCTACAGCCAGGAGCGCCTCGCGCCGCGCGTGCTCGAGGCTTTCCGGCATGAGCAGACCGACCCGGCGATCTTTCGCGAGATGGGCGCACTCGGACTGCTCGGGCCGACGATCCCCGAGGTCTACGGCGGCTCGGGCCTCA
>CAZVNC010000363.1:0-3425 GCA_964628305.1 uncultured Ideonella sp. | reverse complement strand
TCCGCGCCGACGACGAGCTGGCGGCGCTGTTCCACATCCAGGACCATGTGCGCACGATCACGCACCGGGTCACGCGGGCATCGCTGAAGGTAGTGGCCGCTGACACCGACACGGTGTCGGGCAAGAAGTCGGGCCGGGTGCTTGTGGATGAGCACTGGTTGTTCGGATCGCGGTCGAATGCGTCGGGCATGTTCCTGGAGGCGACCGGCGGCCAGATTTCACGCGACGAGGGCTGGGTGATCTACCTCTCGACGCAGAGCGAAGACCCGCCGGCCGGCGTCTTCGCCGAGAAGCTGAACTACTACCGCGACGTGCGGGACGGCAAGATCGTCGACCCGAAGTCGCTGGGCGTGCTGTACGAGTTCCCGCCGGACATGCTGGAGGCCAAGGCCTACATGGATCCGGAGAACTTCTACATCACGAACCCGAATCTGGGGCGGTCGGTCAGCGCCGAATGGCTGGCCGACAACCTGAAGAAGAACGCCACCAAGACGGACGGCACGTTCCAGAAGTTCCTGGCCAAGCACCTGAACGTCGAGATCGGCCTGAGCCTGCGCAGCGACCGCTGGGCCGGCGCCGACTTCTGGCAGGGTGCCGGCGACAAGGCGCTGACGCTCGACGAGCTGCTGGTGCGGTCCGACGTCGTGGTGGCCGGCATCGACGGCGGCGGGCTGGACGACCTGCTGGGGCTGTCGCTGGTCGGGCAGTGCGCCGAAACCGGCCGCTGGCTGACCTGGGCGCATGCCTGGGCCCACCGCATCGTGCTTGAGCGGCGGATGGAGATCGCGCCGGCGCTGCTGGACTTCCAGGCGGATGGCGATCTGACCATCGTGGAGCGGCCGGGCGACGACGTGAAGGCCGTGGCGGACATCCTGTGCCGCGTGCGGGATGCGGGGCTGATGCCCGAGAAGGCCGGGATCGGCGTGGACGCCGCCGGCATCGGCGACATCGTGGACGAACTGCTGCAGGAAGAACGGGGGTTCGTCATGGACAACATCATGGGCATCAGCCAGGGCTGGCGACTGAACGGCGCGATCAAGACCTGCGAGCGCAAGGTGGCCGGCGGCAACCTGGTGCACGGCGCCAGCCGTCTCATGGCCTGGTGCGTCGGCAACGCCAAGACGGTGCAGCAGGGCAACGCCATCGGCATCACCAAGCAGGTCAGCGGCAAGGCCAAGATCGACCCGCTGATGGCCCTGTTCGACGCGGCTTCGCTGATGGCACTGAACCCCGTGGCCGCCGGCGGCGCTGCGTTTCTGGACCTGAACCAAGCATGACCATTCGCGACCGCATCACCGCAGCGCTTCAGGCCCTGCGGGGCGCAGCCGTGCACAACGAGGCGTACAACCACCCGAACGGCAGCCTGTCGGCGAACGACCTAATGCGCCTGGGGCTGGAGGCGACCACCTTCGGGCCGGCAGTCACCGACAGCAGCGCGCTGCTGGTGGGTGCGGTGTATTCGTGCCTGGACAAGCTGAGCGGCGCTGTGAGCCAGCTGCCGCTGCACGAATACCGCGAGGCGCCCGGCGGCCGTCAGCAGATCACGCCGCACTCGGCGCTGTGGTGGATGTTGAACGAAAGCCCGGCGCCGGCATGGACGGCGACCAGCTGGAAGCAGTGGATCGTGCGTTGCGTGAAGCTGCGCGGCGACCAGCACACCGAGATCCTACGCCGCGGCGACGGCGAGCCGATCGGCCTGCGCGTGCACCACCCCGACCGGGTGGTCGTCAAGACCGTGGAGGGCCGGCTGCGGTATGCGTGCCAGGATGCCGAGACCGGCAAGGCATACGGCGTCGACCAGGACGACATGCTGCACTTCACCGGCCTGGGGTTCGACGGCGAACGCAGCGTGTCGGCCATCAAATGGGCCGCCCGCAACGCCATCGCGGCCGAACTCGGCGCGGCGCGCTACATCGGCAAGACGATCACCGAAGGCGGCATGCCGCGGGTCGCCCTGGAATACCCCGCGGCGCTGAATCCTGCCATCGCCCAGGCCCTGCGCGAGTCCTTCGCGGCCACCTACGGCAACGGCGAGGGCGGCAAGCTGCCGCTGGTGCTGGCCAACGGCGGCAAGGCGCACGAACTGAGCATCAGCCCGGTCGACATGGAGCTGCTGGCAAGCCGGCGCCTGGACAAGCAAACGATCTGCGAGGTCATGGGCGTGCCGCCGATCATCATCGGCGACAGCGAGAAGACCAGCAGCTGGGGCACAGGCGTCGAACAGGTGATGCTTGGCTGGGTCAAAAACAGCATCCAGCCCATGCTTGGCGGCTGGGAAGAGGAGCTGAACAGGAAGCTGTTCCGCCGCGCCGGGCGCTTCGTCGAGTTCAGCCTCGGCGCGCTTTTGCGCGGCGACAGCAAGGCGCAGGCTGATGCTTTCCGCGCGGCCCTGGGCGGGCCCGGCAGCGGTGACGGCTGGATGACCGTGAACGAGATCCGCGGCCTGCTGAACCTGCCGCGCCTGACAGACCCCGAGGCCGACAAGCCATTCAAGGCCCAGCGCGGCGCCGCCGCTCCTAAGGAACCTACCCCACCATGAAACAGCTGCTGCAGTTGCTGGCGACGAACGCCCGCGTCGACAAGGCGCCGGCCATCCGCGCCGAGGCCGGCAAGGTCTACATCTACGACGTGATCGACCGCGACTGGGGCGCATCGGCCAAGGCCCTGATCGACGCCCTGGCGCCCTACGCCGGCCAGCCGGTGGCGCTGCACATCAACAGCCCCGGCGGCGACGTGTTCGAGGCCCGGGCCATGGTGGCCGCGGTGCGCAACCACGGCGCCCCGGTGACCACCTACATCGACGGTCTGGCAGCCAGCGCGGCCACCTACCTGGCGCTGGCCGGCGACAAGGTGCACATCACCGACGGCGGGCTGTTCATGGTGCACAACAGCTGGACGCTTGCCTGGGGCAACAAGCACGAGATGCGCAGCACGGCCGACCTGCTGGACAAGATCGACGGCACGATCGCCAACGACTACGCCCGCAAGACCGGCGCCAGCGCCGAGCAGATCGCCGCGTGGATGGATGCGGAAACCTGGTTTACGGCGGCCGAGGCGAAGGAAGCCGGGTTCGTCGACGAGGTCACGGGCGCCGACGATGACGGCAAGGCCGCACGCTGGAATCTCAGCGCCTACGCCAACGCCCCGAAGCCGAAGGCGCCGGCCGAGCCGGACCCGGCCGAGCTGGCCGCGCAGGCCGACCGGCAACACCGATTGAACCGCAGCCGCCTGGCGTTGCTGCTGACCGAGAACTGAGCGCTCCTGCGCCAGCACCAGCCGCCCATCCGGGCGGCTTTTTTCATGCTCACTTGAAAGGAACATCATGAGCATCCAAGCCCTGCGGGAGCAACTCTCCCACGTCAACCGCGCCGCCAAGGCCCTCCTGGACTCCAAGGGTGACCGCCCGTGGACCAAAGAGGAGCAGT
>CAZVNC010000362.1:0-3428 GCA_964628305.1 uncultured Ideonella sp. | reverse complement strand
CGAGAGATCGGCGAGCAGGTCATCGTCATCGAGCTTCCTGTCGGGAGCGCCGAGGTCGCCGATCGAAGGGCCTGTCGTGTCCATCTGCGCTGCGCTCGCCTGTCTGGCGGCGAGGATAAGGGCAAACCAGGGCCGCAGCGAGCCGCACCTCGCGCTTCAGCCCTGACCCTCCGCGTGCATCACCCAGTCGATCGAGTCGAGCAGCGCCGCGGCGTCCACCGGCTTGCTGAAGAAGGCCTGCGCTCCCAATGCGCGCGCCAACTGCCGCGTCGCCGGGTCGTCGTCGGGCGACAGCGCGATGATGGGTACGGATCGCGCCGCCGCACTCAGCTTCTCCCATCGACCAGGCTCGCACTGCATCAGATCGGAAACGTCGATCAACGCGCACGCCCGACGCGCGGCCGGTCCCCGGCCAAGAAGCGCGTCGGTGGATTCGCATGGCCTGGCCTCGAGGCCGGCAGCATCCACCAGCCTCGCCAGACCCTGGCGCACCGAGTCGTCGGCATCGACGATGTAGACCACGCCGCGGGATCGCTTAGGCATCTCGCCCGCCTCCTTGCACTGCGCACGCTCCAGCGTGGAGCAGGTACACGCCCCTCAACGCTAGTGCGAAGCCGCGGCGCGGTGAATCCTACCTTCGTACGATTTCCCGCCCCTTTCGCTTCTGGGATAACTCCTCATGGCGGTTTGCCGCGGCAGATCTCTCGGCCAGCAGGGGAAGCGATGAAGCAACAGGCATGGATTCCGGCACTCGCACTCGCCCTGTGCGGCACGGCGCAGGCCCAGTCCAATGAGGAGCTCAAGGCCAAGCTCGACCAGGCGCTGAAGACGATCCAGGACCTGCAGAGCCGCGTGCAGGCGCTGGAGCAGCAAAAGCCGGCCGCAGCGCCGGCCCCGGCGCCCGCTGCCGCGCCCGCTGCGGGCACCTGGGGCGCGCCCGTGGTGTCGGTGGGCACGCGTGCCGAAGACGCCAAGACACCCGACGCCGACAAGGCGCGGGTCGAGGTCTACGGGCAGGTGATGCTCGACAGCATCTACGACTTCAAGCGCATGGACCCGGACTGGAACGCGACGCTGCGGCCATCGAAGATCCCGGTGGTCTGCCCGGGCAGCGCCGGTTGCGGCGAGGACGGCGCCTGGATCTTCAGCGCCCGCCAGTCGAGCCTGGGGCTGCGCTCCTTCATCCCGACCTCGTTCGGGCTGGTCAAGACCGACCTGAGCTTCGACCTCTTCGGCAGCGACGGCAGCACCTCGATCCACTGGCTCAGCATCTGGGCCGAACTCGGCATGTTCGGCGTCGGCCAGACCTACTCGAACTTCATGGACATCGACGTCTTTCCGAACACGATCGATTACTGGGGTCCGAGCGGCATGGTGTTCGTGCGCAATCCGCAGCTTCGCATCACGCCGTGGAGCAAGGACGGCGCGAGTCTCGCGTTCGCGCTAGAAGCGCCGAACTCTGCGCTCGACACCGGCAAGATCAGCGACATCTCACCCGACTTCGGTGCCGGCTTCACCGGCTGGAACCGCCTACCCGACCTGACGGGGTCGTTGCGCTACGACGCCGACTGGGGCCACGTCAAGGCGGCCGGCATCCTGCGTCAGGTCGGCTACCAGAACACGCTCACCGCCGACAGCAAGCCGTCGGGCCACGAGACGGGCTACGGGCTGAACCTGACGGGTTCGCTGAAGGTTGCCGGCAAGGACAAGCTGGTCGGCGCATTTACCTGGGGCAAGGCGATCGCGAGCTACATGAACGACGGCGGCGTGGACCTCGCACCCGGCGACGGGCTGCGCGCCGAGACGGTGCAGACCATCGGCTGGCTCGCCTACTACAACCACGTCTGGGCCGAGAACTGGTCGAGCGCGATCGGCTACTCGCAGCACATCCAGGACAACACCGCCGGCCAGACCGCGACCGCGTTCAGGCGCGGCAGCTATGGCAACGTCAACCTGCTCTACACGCCGTGGAAGAACGTGCTGACCGGCCTCGAATTCGTCTGGGGCGAACTCGAACAGAAGGACGGCCAGTCGGCGACCGACTACCGGCTGCAGTTTTCGACCAAGGTCACGTTCTGAATGCCGCCCGCACGGTCGATTTCCGGGAGAGACAAGCATGAGTCTGAAGAGCCACTTCCCTATCCTGATCGCGCATCGCGACACCGGCACGCACAGTGTTGCCGGCGTGCGCCTGCAGCAGATCCAGGATGAACTGCAGGCCAGCGGCTGGAAGACGCTGGTCGTCGACAACGAGGGCGACGCCGGCATCCTCGCGGGAGCGCATCGTGGCCTGTCGGCGATCGTCTTCCGTGCCGAAGCGATGCAGAAGGACGCCGGCACCGGCGCACGCCTGGTCGAGTTGATCGGCAGCGTCCACCAGCGCGCGCCGGGGCTGCCGGTGATCGCGCTCGGCGAGACCGCCACCCTCGAAGGCACGTCGCCGAAGGCGGTGCAGGCGCTGCGCAACCTGCACGGCATCCTCTATCTGTACGAGGACACGGTGTCGTTCCTCGCGCGCCAGATCATGCGCGCGGCCGAGGACTATCTGGAGCAGCTGCTGCCGCCGTTCTTCAAGGCGCTGACGAAGCATGCCGAGCGCTCGGCCTATTCGTGGCACACCCCGGGCCATGCCGGCGGGGTCGGCTTCTTGAAGTCGCCCGCCGGCTACGCGCTGCACCAGTTCTTCGGCGAGAACACATTGAGATCCGACCTGTCGATCTCGGTGCCCGAGCTCGGTTCGCTGCTCGACCACACCGGGCCGATCAAGGAGGCCGAAGCCTATGCGGCGCAGGTCTTCGGCGCCGACCACACCTACTTCGTCACCAACGGCACCTCGACCGCGAACAAGATCGTCTGGCATTCGATGGCCGGCCGCGGCGACCTGGTGATCGTCGACCGCAACTGCCACAAGAGCCTGCTGCACTCGCTGATCATGACCGGCGCGACGCCGATCTACTTCACGCCCTCGCGCAACGACTACGGCATCATCGGCCCGATCGGCCTGGACCAGTTCTCGCCCGAGGCGATCAAGAAGAAGATCGAAGCCAGCCCAATCGCCAAGGGCGCGAAGGGCAACCCGCGCATCGCCGTGGTCACCAACTCGACCTACGACGGCCTTTGCTACAACGCCGAGAAGATCAAGGCCGTGGCCGCCGACCAGGTCGATGCGCTGCACTTCGACGAAGCCTGGTACGCCTACGCGGCCTTCCACGAGTTCTACGCCGGCCGGCATGCGATGGGCGTGCCGCGCGGCCATCCGCGCGCCGACCACACGCTGGTCTTCGCCACGCATTCGACGCACAAGCTGCTGGCCGCGTTCTCGCAGGCGTCGATGATCCACATCCAGGAGTCAGAGAAACGCAAGATCGACACCACGCGCTTCAACGACGCCTTCATGATGCACGGCTCGACCTCGCCGCACTACGGCA
>CAZVNC010000361.1:0-3437 GCA_964628305.1 uncultured Ideonella sp. | reverse complement strand
CTCGATGGCGCCGAAGCCCATGCCGCCGCTGGCCTCGGGCAGCGCGAGGCCGAGCAGGCCGAGCTCGGCGAGTTCCTTCCATGCATCGCGCGAGAAGCCGCCCGCCTTCGCGATCGCGCGCCGGCGCTCGAAGTCGTAGCCTTTTTCGGTCCAGCGCGCCACCGCGTCGCGCAACGAGGCCTGGTCGTCGGTGAAATCGAAATCCATGTTCAGGCTCCCAGCATGATCTGCGCGATGATGTTGCGCTGCACTTCGTTGCTGCCGCCGTAGATCGTCGTCTTGCGCAGATTGAAGTAGGTCGCGGCGAGCGGCGCGCAATGCGCTGCGCCGCCCGGCCACAGGCCGCCCAGGGCCTGGTCGCCTTGCCAGCCGGCTTCCATCGCCTCGGCGATGAAGGGCATCGCGAAAGCGCCGGCGGCGAGCATCATCAGCTCGGCGTAGCGTTGCTGGATCTCGCTGCCGCGCACCTTCAGCAGCGCCGCGATGTCGAGGCTCTGCTTGCCGCCCTTCTCGGCCGACAGCACGCGCAGCACGAGCATCTCGAGGGCGACGACCTCGACCTCGAGTTGCGCAATCTGGTCGCGAAAGCGCATGTCGTCCCAGACGCCTTCGGCCTTGGCGATGCGCTTCACGCGTTCCAGCTCGCGCTTGGTGCGGTTGACATCGGCGATGCTGGTGCGCTCGTGCGCGAGCAGGTGCTTGGCGTAGGTCCAGCCCTTGTTCTCTTCGCCGATCAGGTTCTCGGCCGGCACCTCGACGTTGTCGAAGAAAACCTCGTTGACCTCGGCCCCGCCTTCGAGCAGGACGATCGGCCTCACCGTCACGCCCTTGCTCTTCATGTCGATCAGCAGGAAGCTGATGCCGGTCTGCGGCTTGCCTTCGTTGCTCGTGCGCACGAGGCAGAAGATCCAGTCGCCGTACTGGCCGAGCGTGGTCCAGGTCTTCTGGCCGTTGACAATGTAGCGGTCGCCTTCGCGCACCGCGCGGGTCTTGAGCGATGCGAGGTCGCTGCCGGATCCCGGCTCGCTGTAGCCCTGGCTCCACCACACATCCCCGCTCGCGATGCCGGGCAGGAAGCGCTGCTGTTGTTCGTCGTTGCCGAACGCCATGATGACCGGCGCGACCATTACCGGGCCGAACGGCACGATGCGCGGCGCGCCGGCGAGCGCGCATTCCTCCTCGAACAGATGGCGCTGTACCACGTTCCAGCCCGGCCCGCCGAACTTCTGCGGCCAGCCGTAGGCAAGCCAGCCCTTGCGGCCGAGGATTCGGGCCCAGCCCTGCATGTCCTCGCGCGACAGGTTCAGCGCGTTGTGCACCTTGTGGCTGGTCGCCTTCGGCAGGTTCTCGGCGACCCAGGCGCGCACGTCGGCGCGAAAGGCGAGTTCTTCGGGGGTGAAATTCAGGTCCATGCACGGTCTCCGGCAGGCGGTTGGCGCACCGCGCGTTTTAGCACGACCATTTCGGGCCACTCTGTCCCGGCGGTGACAACGGCAGACCGCCGTCGGTGCGGCGCAACCGATCAGGAGCGCTCGATGCGGCGCTCGTCCTTCGGCAGCGCGACATCGCAGGCTTCGAGCGCGCGCGCGGCGTCGCCGCGCGTCACGGGCCGGATCAGCAGCGCGTCGCAGCCGGCGAGCTTGGCGCGCACCCGGCCGGCGGCCGAATCGCGATTCGCGAGCAGGAAGATCGGCGGCACCGGGCCGGCGAGGACGACGCGCCGGTGCTTGATCTCCATGCACAGCTCGAGTCCGTCCATGTCCTCGTCGCTGCCGGGCGCGACATCGAGGAAGACGGCCGCAAGCGCCAGCTCAGCGAGCAGCGCGAGCGCGTCCGCGCTGTAGGTTGCACGTCGGACCTGGAAGCCGAAGGCTTCGAGTTGCGCGGCCAGACCGTCGTCTGTGTGCGTCGCGCCGAGCAAGAGCACGTCGCTCAGCGACTCCGCGCCCGAACGTCCAGACTGGGCCAGCCTGGCGCGCCGCGACCTGCGCCTGGCCGCGGCCTTCGCCTCGGCGCGCTCTTGTGCGCTCGCCGGCTGCGGCTTCGCAGCAGAGGGCGCTTCGGCTGGCGCCGGGCCGGCATTCGCCGCCGGCTCCGCGTTCGCCACCGGGGCGATGGTTCCGAAGTCGTCCGGCGCGAGTGCGGGCGGGTTCCTGGCGCGCCGTGCCGGCGTCTGGCTCGCGTGCTCGGGCGGCAGCGCGTCTTCGGGCCGGGCGGGCTGCGCCGGTGCAACGGACGCGGTTGCGAGCGGAGCGTCGGCCCCGGCGGCGTTGCCGAACTCGAGAACCGGCCCGGGTGGCGACTCGGGCATCAGGTCGGGAATCGGCTCGGCGCTCGATACAGGTGCCGGGGTCGTTACGGCGTCGGGCGCAGTCGCTGATGTCGGGGGCGTCGCGCCGCGCGCTCGGGGCCTCGCGATCGGTTCCAGATCGGCGAGGTTGATCAGCACCGGCGAACGATCGAATGCCGCGGGCGCCGTCGTGACGATGTCGAACTCGCTGAGGGTCGGAAAGTCGCTCTCGCGCGCGGCCATCGGCAGCACGATGTCGGGCCGCTCCTCGAGAGGCGGCGGTGCTTCGCGCTCGGCCGCCATCGCGTCGAGCACGCGCAGGATCTGCTCGGGGTCGATCGGCCGCTCGACGTGCGAGCGCGCGCCGGGCGGGGCGTGCTCGCCGACGAACAAGGTGTCGCGCATCCGCGCGCCGCGCGTCACGCTCGTCGCGAGCGCTTCGTGGCTGGCGTCGGCGACGATGAAATCGGCGTCCGACGCACGCTCGACATGCACGTAGGCAGGTTCGCGCTTGGCCGCATGCTTGAGGCAGAACGACAACGCGTTGCGCTCGAAGTCGCCGAAGCCATGCAATGCGACGCGGTAGCAGCCGACTGCCGCGGGCCTGGTGCGGGAGCGCCGGAGCGCAGCGAGCTTGAGCTTCACGTCGTGTCAGCCGGTGCTGCCGTCGCGAGTGCGGCCCGACTCAATCGCGAAAGTTGTCGAACGAGAGCGGCACATCGGGCAACTCCTTTCGCAGCAGTGCCATTGCCGATTGCAGATCGTCGCGTTTGGCGCCGCTGACGCGCACGCTGTCCCCCTGGATCGCGGCCTGCACCTTCATCTTGCTCTGCTTGACGAGCGTCTGCATCTTCTTCGCTACATCGCTTTCGATGCCGCTCTTGACGACAAGCGACTGCTTGACCTTGTCGCCGCCGATCTTCTCCACCTTCGCGCTGGTATCGAGGTAGCGCACGTCCACGCCCCGCTTGGCGAGCTTGGCGAGCAGGATGTCGGTCACCTGGGCGATCTGGAACTCGCTGTCGGCGAACAGCGTGATCTGCTTGTCCTTGTGCTCGATGCGCGCCGACGAGCCTTTGAAGTCGAAGCGGGTGCCGATTTCCTTGTTGGTCTGGTCGACCGCGTTGCGCAGTTCCACCAGGTTGGG
>CAZVNC010000360.1:0-3445 GCA_964628305.1 uncultured Ideonella sp. | reverse complement strand
TGCGCGCACTGTAGGCCCATCGTCATCGACCGTCTTGACCGGAGTCAATCCAGCGGACAGCCACCGTGGCGGGCGCAGGGTGCGATCGCGGCGGTGACGAGCGGCACGATGCTCTTGCAGGTGTCAAGCGCCGAGAGAATGCGTCTCACGCTTCCCTAGTCGGCGGTGGCTTCGGCGGGCGTCGAGGCCTCGCATTCTCCCGGGAGATCAACTTCCGAGCCCCGTCCTACCCGTTTCGCGTCGAACGCCTGACTTTGCCGGCATCCAAGCCCACCGGATACGCCGGGGCAATCACTGCTTGACGAGGGCCGGAGGGAAGTAGCTCCGCTGCGCAACCGCACCCTGCGGGCGATAGAAGCGGAAGGTCAGGCTGTAGCCCAAGCCCTTGGGCGTCGGCAACCAGTTGCCTTGCGGCGCATCGGCCGGCTTCTGGTCGGCGAAGTACAGCGTCAGCGACCCGTCGGGGGCGTACTGCAGCTTCGATTCCTTGTTCAGCAGGTAGCGCTTCAGCGCATTCGGCAGCACGCGCCTTTCGACCGCATCGACCGCGATCACCGACCAGAAGTAGGTTGCGTACTGCGCCGGCAACTGCTCCTTGGTGAAGCGCAGCGTGTAGGCGTGGTCGCCCGACAGCCGCTGCCCGTCCGGATCGACGAAGGCCTTGTAGTAGATGACCTCCTCGGGGACGTTGGCCCAGATGCCGCCGTAGTTGACGAGCGTGCGCACCAGCCAGTCGCTGCCGTAGACACCGGAGGTCTTCGGCAGCACCCACGCGTTGCGCACCGGGCTGCCGCCCACCGTCGGCATGGCCTGCTGGATGTCGGCAAACGCCTTGCTGCGCACGACCTGGTCGACATGCCGGCGTTCCGCAGGGTCCTTGATGGCCTTGGCAATCGCTCGCGTGCTGGCCTGCAGCTTGTCCATGCCCGGGTTGATGTCGGCCTCGCTGTCCAGCGCCGCTTCAGCGGACTCGAAGGCCTCGACGCCGGGCAGCTTGTCCATCTCGAACATCACCGTCTTCGGCACCGCAGGCAGGGCCGGCTTGCCGGTAGAGCGGACCTTGAACTGCTTTTGCAGCGCGACCGCCTCGCTCCACTTCGCGCCCAGTTCGACGCGCGAGAGCACGCGCATGTGCTTCACCGGCACGTCCACGCGCTGCGCCGTGGCCGGCAGATTCACGTCGGCGCCCTTCAGGCACACCGCGAACTCGCCATGGGGGTGCTGCGGGTACAGCCGCTCGTTGAGGTTGGCCACCGTCTCGCCCCATCCGTTGAGGAACTGCACGGTGTAGTAGCGGCCGGAAATCTTCGGCACCATCACCAGCGCGCAGCTCTTTTCGTCCACCGCCACCCAGGCCTCCGAATAGGCGACGTCGAGATTGGGATTCGGCCAGACGACGTCGCCCGGCTCGCGGTGCACCAGTTGGTTCCACTTGAAGCCTTCCTTGAAATCGAGCTGCTGCTGGCGCAGCACCAGCAGGCGGCTCAGCAGGTAGATGTAGCTGTCGCTGATCTCCTGATCGCTGGCCGGCGAGGCGCTCGGCTGCGCGAAGGCCGCGCCGGTGATAAGGCTGGCTGCAAGCCAGACGAACGATGTCTTCATCCACATTGCAGTCTCCCTGTGCAGCTCAATTCAGCCGCGCGACGGCGGGCGGGGTCCACGAGCCCTCCATCACCGCAGCCTGCGGCCAGTAGGCGCGGATATAGAGCGAGAAGTCGCCCTTCGGCGCCGGCAGCCAGTTGGCGCGCTGCGCGGCGTCGGTCGGCGCTTCGCCCTGCACGTAGATCGTCAGCGAACCGTCCGGCGCGAGCTTGAGGTCCTTGTTCTTGGTGCCGACCGAGAAGCGGTTGATCTGGTTGGCGACGAAGAAGTGCTGCTCGTTGTAGATCGACAGCGACCAGAAGCCGTTGACCGGCGGCGTGCCGCCCTTCGGGAAGGTGACGGTGTAGCGGTTGGCGCTGTTCAGCCGGGTGCCGCCGACGTCGAGGTCCTGATAGAAGTACTTGGTCTCGTTCGGCGCGTTGACGAAGATGTTGGACTTGGCGACGGCCGTGCGCGTGAAGTAGTCGGTGCCGAAGGCCGATTCGTTGGAGATCGTGCTCCAGTGGTGTGGCAGCTGCTGCCCGTAGTTGCGGAACTGGAACAGCGGCTTCACCAGCTTCTCGTCCGCGTCCTTCGCGCCGTCGAGCATCGCCTGTCTGATCTTCGGGTCGCTTTTCGCTGCCGCGAGCACCGCCAGCACCTGCGCGTAGCGGGCTTCCTCGCCCGGCAAGGGCGGCGCGTCAGCCAGCACGACGGGCAGTTCGTCGACGAACTTGTCCGGCATGACCCACTGCGTTTCCTCGTCGCTGGCCGGCGGCGCAGGCACTTGGGGCAGCTTGGCCCAGTCGGTGCGCTTCATGCGGCCGTCGTATTCGGCCAGCGGATAGATCATGATGCCTGGCAGCACGCTCTGGATCGCGCGCTTGTCCTCGGGCGTGTCGTCCTGGAAGACGCGCGGCGCGGCCAGGCCGGTGTTGGTGGATGAGCGGAACACCTTGGTGATGCCCTTCGGCACCTCGCCCTGCCAGTTCGGCCCGACCAGCAGATAGAAACCCGGTGTCGTGCCGTACATCTTGCCGAGCTGCACGAAGCTGTCGGTGCGCAGGTCGACGATCTGGTAGACCCAGAAGCGTTCGCCGAAATCGGGCACCTGGACCACCACCGGCGAGACATCCAGCGCCAGCGCACCGATACCGTACACCACGTCCTGGTTCGGGCAGGCGACCGCGCGCTCCAGCGGGTCGACATAGTCGGTGAACATGCCGACGCGGTTCAGCGGCACGACGATCAGCGGCCCGGCGCGTGCGACCTGCTGCACCGGCGTGTAACCGAGCCGGCGGTTGTAGACGTTGACCAGCGGCCAGGCCCAGAAGTAGGCATCGCGGGCAACATGCCGTGCGTACTCCTCGGTGATCTTGACGCGGGCGTCAGGGCCTGCGGGCAGCGCCCGCGACCAGCCGGGGGACAGGGGTGGCGGCGTCTGCGCCGAAGTGAGTGCGGGGCAGGCGGCGAGCGCCACCGTCATGGCCGACGCGATGTGCCGGAAGCCGTTCGTCATCGCCATCTTCCTTGCGTAGAACCAAGCGGTTTAAGGATGCGGCAAGCAGATTGGCTAAGCCAGCCGCACGCGAGGTGAGGATCGAACATCGCAGTCAATGCGCCGCTTGCAGCCGCTTGCCGCCGCTGTTGGCCATCACCTTGTCGGTCAGCGCGATGCCGAGCGCCGAGAGGATGAAGACGCCATGGATGATCGTCTGCCACATCACGCTCGCCACCGTGGCTTTGCTGCATGCGATTCGCGCACCGAGCGACGTCGCATCGCAAAGCGGCAGGCCGAGCTGGCCGGCCTCGATGAAGGTCTTGAGCAGGTGGATCGACGAGATGCCGATGATCGCCATCGCCA
>CAZVNC010000359.1:0-3446 GCA_964628305.1 uncultured Ideonella sp. | reverse complement strand
CGAGCCTGCGCCACGGCACGATGACCGACGTGGTGCGCACCTTCGTCCCGCAGGGCAGCGTCGAGGAGCAGTGGGATCTCGGTGCGCTGGAGACCGTGCTGCGCGACGAGTGGCAGCTCGACCTCCCGCTCAAGGCCGAGGTCGAGGCGAGCGAGGCGATCACCGACGAAGACATCGTTGCCAAGGTCGTCGAAGCCTCGGACAAGAGCTTCAATGCCAAGATCGATCTCGTCGGGCTCGAGCAGTTCACGCCCTTCATGCGCATGATCCTGCTGCAGTCGATCGACCAGCACTGGCGCGAACATCTCGCCGCGCTCGACTATCTCCGCCAGGGCATTCACCTGCGCGGCTACGCGCAGAAGAACCCGAAGCAGGAATACAAGCGCGAGGCGTTCGAGCTTTTCAGCAAGCTGCTCGATGTCGTCAAGATGGACGTGACGCGCGTGCTGATGACGGTGCGCATCCAGTCACAGGACGAGGTCGCGCAGGCGGCCGAGGCGATCGAGGCGCAGGCCGAGCGCATCAGCAACGTGACCTACACCCATCCGAACGACGACGGCAGCGTGGCGCAGGAAGCCGATCCGACGACCGCCGTAGCCAAGGTGCCCAAGGTCGGGCGCAACGACCCTTGCCCGTGCGGCAGTGGCAAGAAGTACAAGATGTGCCACGGGCGCCTTGCCTGACGGTCAACGCTCCCGGTTCGCCGCCCCGGCATCGCCATCGTCCTCGACCGGCGGCGCCGCTTCGACGCGGTACGCCTCACTGGCCCAGGCGCCGAAGTCGGCGGACTTGCAACGCTCGCTGCAGAACGGCCGGTACGGATTGCCGCCCGCGTAGACGCTCTGGCCGCCGCAGGCCGGGCAGCGCACGGTGCGTACTGGCTCGGACGCAGACGTGGATGTCACAGGCCGCTCACGCGCACAGCGTCAGATCGAAGCTTGCGTCGGCGCTGCTCGGCCGCAGGCGGCCGTCGGCCTCCTGGCGCATCAGGCGCACCAGCACCATCAATCGGTGGCCGCTGATTTCCGGGACGAGCCGCAACGCAGGGTCGATCTGCAAGCGCAGCAACTGGTAGCCGCGACCCGGGGCCAGACTTTGCTGGTACTGGCCCGAGCTTGCCGCCACCTTGTGCGGCGAGCCGGACTCGCGAAGCAGTTCGAGCAGCACCTGCAGCGCCCCGGCCAGCGGCGTGAGCGCGCTCGCCCAGTGCGTCAGATCCGCCTGACGCTGCGCTGCCTCATGCTGCTGCCAGGCGTAGTAGGCGGGCAGGTCGAATTCGCAGGTGCCGCCCGGAATGCTGATGCGGCTGCGGATGCTCATCAGCCACTCGTTGCCCGTCAACTCGTTGCCGGCCTTGCCTGCATGCTGGTTCAGGTCGGCGAATGCCTGGTCGATGCGCGCGATCACGTCGTCGAGCGCGGCTTCGGAGATCGACGGATTGCCGCGATAGCCGGCGAGCTGCGCCTTGTGGCGCTCGAGCTCCTTGAGCAGGTCGGACTTGAGATCGGCGCGCGACGCGACGTCCATGATCTCGAAGATCGTCGCCAGCGCGTAGTGATGATCGATGGTGGTCGTTCGCGCCATCAACTGCCCGAGCCGGTCGAACATGTGCTCGAGCCGCAGCATGGTGCGGATGCTTTCGTTGAAGGGGTACTCGTAGAGGACCAATGCGGGACGTCCTGGGGCGCAATTCAGAGCCGCAATTGTTCCACAGGCATGCGGCCGTGCGCGAGGCTCAGTGCGCGATGCCCCAGCAGTCGCAGAGCGCGGCGACCTCGGCCGCCAACGCTTCGCGCGTCAGGCCGTCGTTGTGGATCACCGCATCGGCGCACGCACGGCGCACCACTCGCGATGCCTGCTGGGCGATGACGGCAGCCGCCGAAGCCTCGGTCCAGCCGGGTCGTTGCACCACGCGCGCGAGTTGCGTCGCCTCGCTGCAATCGATGACGAGCACGCGCGCGACGCGGTCGCGCCAGCGCGGCGATTCGGCCAGCAGCGGCACGTCGAACAAGACCGCGCCGGCGGCAAGCCCTGCCTGGCGGTCTGCCTCGGCTCCGATTAGCGGGTGCAGGATCGCCTCGAGGCGCCGCTTCGCGGTCGGGTCGTTGAAGGCGAGGGTGCGCATCGCCGCGCGGTCGAGTCCGCCGTCCGCGCTCAGCATCTCGGCGCCGAAGGCCTGCGTCAGTGCCGCGATCGCCGTGCCGCCGGGCAGCGTGATCTGGCGCGCGATGGCATCGGTGTCGACGAGGGTTGCGCCGCGCTCCACGAACATCGCTGCGACGGTGCTCTTGCCGCTGCCGATGCCGCCGGTCAGACCGATGTGGATGGCGCGGGTTGCTACAGGTTCCAAAACGAGATCAGCTTGTCGCCGAAGAAGATTGCCGCGATGCCGCCGCCCGCAAGGTAAGGGCCGAATGGAATCGGTACCTCGCGCTTGTGGCCCTTGAATGCGATCATGCCGATCCCCACCGCGGCGCCGACGGCCGACGCCAGCAGTAGCACGGCCGGCAGCACCTTCCAGCCGAGCAGGGCGCAGATACCGGCAAGCATCTTGAAGTCGCCTTCGGCCATCCCCTGCACTCCGCGCAGCAGGCGGTAGGCGAAGGTGATGAACCACAGGCTGAAGTAGCCGAGCAGCGCACCGATCACCGATTCGCGCACGCCGACCCCGCTCCAGCCGGCGAGGGCGGCGAGCAGGCCGAGGCCGATCAGCGGCAGGGTGAGGCTGTCGGGCAGCAGGGTCGTGTCCAGGTCGATCAACGCCATCGCGATCAGCAGCGCGATCGCGGTGCACCAGACGAGCGTCGCCGGCTGGGCGCCGAAGGTCCACGCGGACGCGGCGAACAGCAGCCCGGTCGCGATCTCGACGAGCGGATAGCGCGCCGAGATCGGTGCGCCGCAGCCGGCACACTTGCCGCGCAGCAGCAGCCAGCCGAGCACCGGGATGTTCTCGTGGGCGCGGATGCGGTGCCCGCAGTGCGGGCAGCGCGAACGCGGGCGCGACAGGCTGAGTGCGGGCAGCGCGTCGAGCTGCTCGGCGATCACCTTGCGGCTGGCCGCGAAGGCGGCTGGCGGGCTTGCCTTCGAGCCGAACAGCGCCTGCCAGGCGCGCGGATCGCCGAGCGTGTAGTCGACCGTGTCCTGCCACCACTCGCGCGACATGATCTTCGGCAGGCGATGGACGACGACGTTCAGAAAGCTGCCGATGCACAGGCCGAGCACGGCCAGCACGGCAGGCGACAGCAGCACCTGCGCGAACACCGGATCCATCGTTCAGCGAACGCTTGGTGCGCGCCGGCCGCGGTGCATCAGACGACCTGGCCGAGCTTGAAGATCGGCAGATACATCGAGACGACGATGCCGCCGATCAAGACGCCGAGGATGACGATGATGAACGGCTCCATCAGGCTCGACAGCCCCTTCACCGCTTCGTCCACCTCGTCTTC
>CAZVNC010000358.1:0-3447 GCA_964628305.1 uncultured Ideonella sp. | reverse complement strand
CTGCGACGCTGCAAGCCGCGCGCAGACGCTGCGCCGCGCGCGCTCCCGGCTCGACTCGGCACGCGTCGAGGGCATTGACTGGTTCTGGCCAGCCGGCGAGCGCCTGCGCCGCGCGCCGCCCGCCGAGCGCGTGCGCCTGCTCGCGCCTTTCGATCCGGTGGTCTGGGACCGGCGCCGCTTCGAGCTCTTCTGGGGCTGGGCCTACCGCTTCGAGGCCTACACGCCGGCCGCCAAGCGCGTGCGCGGCCACTATGCGTTGCCGCTGCTGTGGCGCGATGCGGTGATCGGCTGGGGCAACCTCTCGGTGCAGGGCGGCGTTCTCGTGCCCGAGATCGGCTACTTGTCGGGCCGCGCGCCGCGCGATGGCGCGTTCCGGCGCGAGCTCGAGGCCGAACTCGAGCGCATGCGGCGCTTTCTGCGCCTCGCGCCGGAGTCGTGAACTACCGCCCCAGGATCCCCTTCAACAAGTTCGCCGGACTGAGCGGGTTGGCGTCTTCCTTCTTCTCGGCCGGTGGCGGCGCGTCGTTGGTCGGCGCCGGGCCGCCGCTGCCGCGCGTCATCGCGTCCATGTCGACGCCGAGCATGGCATTGGCGACGCTCTTGACGCGGATCTTGACCGCCCACTCGGGCGTCCAGGCGATCTTCGCGTCGGCCGGGCGCGGCGGATGCGCGAGGCGAAGCTCCGACCCATAGGCGATCATGCGCAGCATCGCGCCGCCGCCGTCGCCGAAGATGCCCTTGGGCACGCTGCATTGGGTGACGTTCGGTGCGAGCAGCACGCCGTCCTTCAGCCAGCGATCGACGGCCGGGTTGGTCTGGTAGTCGACGAGCCCCATGCCGGTGTCGGGCTGCTCGCTCGAGGTCCAGAACACGACCTCGTTGTCCCCGCTTCCCTTCGCGCCCATCGCGGCGATGAAATAGGCGCGCGCCGTCGGCAGCGCGTTCCAGGCGAGCGTCGTCGCTCCGCCGGCTTCGGCCTGGCGCAACTGGATCGCCGGCATCAGGTCCTGCGCGGCGCCGATCGTGAACTTGAAGTTCTCGGGCACACCCTGACCGCTGAACGCGGTTTCGCCGACCAGAGAGGCGTTGTCCGGCACCATCCGGGCGTCGACCGGATTCGGCCACGACGGCCGGCCGGCCGCGCTGTGCGCGCCGCGCTGCGTCGCCCGGCGCGAGACGAAGAACTTCTGAAAATCCTGCGGCGAGGCGGCCGCGACGTCGAGCACGCGCGGCTGCCCGGCGCGCACCGTGTCGCCGCAACCCCAGTAGAGATAGATCCTGCCCTTCGGACGCTCGTAGTCGCGTTCCTCGACCGCCTCGTCGTCCGTCGGCGGCTTGCTCGTCGCCGTCTGCGGCGAGACGAGCTTCAGGCTCGGCGCAAGCTGCGTTCCGGCCGGCACCGTCTGCGCCGCCTCGGCGAGCGTCGGTTTGCGGCTCGTGTAGAGCGTCACATCGACCCAGCGGCCGGCCGATCCTGTCTGCGTGTGGCCGAAGCTGTTCTTGGCGCCGCCGCCACCGCCGCCGCCGCCCAGCATCGCACCCATCATCGCCATCGGGTTGGCGCCGCCTGCGCCGCCCATGCCCATCCCGGGCATGCCCATGCCGGAGAAGGTGGCGACGTCGATCCAGGCTTGCGCAACGGGCGGCTTGACGATCTGGTTTTGTGCTGACGCGATCCCTGCGACACCGAGCAAGGCGGTGCACAGCGCGGCTTCGAGGGCGGATCGTTGCTTCATCGAATGGTTTCCTTCATGGGTTGCAAGCGTCTGACGGCGACATTCGCGAGCGCGAGGATGGCATGAAGTGAACGGCCGCGAAATGCCCGAAGTCAAGGGTTTCGCGCAATTTGTCGGAGCAGCAGAAGCGACGCGAAGCAGCGAGGTTCGCCGACGAAATGCAGGGTGTCCGACGTTTTGCTTCAAGCTGCCCGATGGGCGTCGATCAACGCGGTGGCGACTTCGGCGAACCCCGCGCCACGCTCGCCGCGCGTGACGTAGGCCGGCAGCACGTCGAGTTCGGGCACGAAGCGCGCGATGTTGGCGACGGCGATCGAGAGTGGAACGTGCTCGAACATCAACTGGTCGTTCGTCGAATCGCCGACATAGAGCCACGCGCCGGCGTCGAGCGGCGCGCCGGTGCAGTGCTGCACGGCCCACTGCGCGGCGCTCCATTTCGAGTGTGCGCCGATCCAGCCGTTGACGTGGATCGAACTGACCGTAGCAGTCAGCCCGTGGCGCTGCATCACGGCGACGACCTGCGCGATTCGCGCCGCATCCAGATGCGCGAACTCGCTGTGATCGACGGCGATGTCGGTCAGGCGGCCGGCGCTGTCGGCGGCGAGCGTCGTGCCCGGCACTTCACGTAGCACCGCGGCGGCGCATTCGGCGAGGTGCCGCATGTTGAGCTGGCGCTCGGCCTCGGGTTGCGCGAATTCGCGCACCAGACGGCCGCCTTGCGCGCGCAGCATCACACCGCCGTTCTCGGCGACGATCGCCGCCACCGGCCAGGCGAACGCGAACCCTTCGCTCCAGCCGCAAGGGCGGCCGGTGATCGCGATGACGTCGAGGCCGGCGCCGCGCAGGCGATGCAGCGCGTCGAGCGCGGCAGGCTCGATCGCAGCGTCACGCGTCAGCGTGTCGTCGATGTCGGTCAGCACGCCGCGCACCTCCCGCAGGCGCCCGGACGGCAATTGCGCCAGGGGTTGCATGCGCGCGGTCTGCATCGCGGCAGTCTCGCACAGCCCAAGCGCCGGGTTTCGTGGCGCGGTTCGTGTGATGTTGTGCCGCTGTTGCGGCGCCGTTCGGCGGCGGCGCGCCTATAATTAACACCGTTCCGAGGAGCGCTGCGAGACCCCCGCATCCGTGCGGCGTGCGTCCCAGGCTCGGAAACTGATCCAACCGCGCTCGTCCCCACTGTCCGGTGCGGCGAGCGGCCCTCGAGGCAGCATGCCCACCGGTCGATGGTGTCCACCACCGAACCGGAGCTAAGCCCATGAGTGCCGTCCTGCAACCCACCACCGACCACATCGTCGCCGACCTGTCGCTTGCCGACTGGGGACGGCGCGAAATCCGCATTGCCGAGACCGAGATGCCCGGCCTGATGGCGATCCGCGAGGAGTTCGCGAAGAGCCAGTCGCTGAAGGGTGCGCGCATCACCGGCTCGCTGCACATGACGATCCAGACCGCGGTGCTCGTCGAGACGCTGCAGGCGCTTGGCGCGCAGGTGCGCTGGGCATCGTGCAACATTTTCTCGACCCAGGACCATGCCGCCGCCGCACTTGCGGTGAAGGGCACGCCGGTGTTCGCCTACAAGGGCGAGACGCTGGCCGACTACTGGGACTACACGCACCGCATCTTCGAGTTCGGCGCGCGCAATGCGGAGGGCGAGGGCCCGAACATGATCCTCGACGATGGCGGCGATGCGACGCTGTACATCCTGCTCGGCGCG
>CAZVNC010000357.1:0-3447 GCA_964628305.1 uncultured Ideonella sp. | reverse complement strand
AGACGGCGACGCCGAGGGCGGCATCGAGGTCGCCAAGGCGCAGAGCGCGGCCGACTGCGAACGCCTCGAGCAGCTTCCGAACATCGGCGCGTCGCTCGCCGCCGATCTGCGCAGCATCGGCATCACGTCGCCGCGGGAGTTGGCGACACGCGATGCGATGGCGCTTTACCGCGCGCTGTGCGAGCGAAGCGGCAAGCGTCAGGATCCGTGCGTGCTCGACACCTTCCTCGCAATCACCGACTTCATGCGCGGCGCACCGCCCGCGCCGTGGTGGACGTACACGCCGATCCGCAAGCAACGCTTCGGCCGGATCTGAATCGGTCGGGGTCGGCCCTTCGCGCCGAGCGTTCCCGCACGCCCAACGGCAGCCGCGCCACGCGGTGAACTGGCGCCGAATCGTGCAGCTATTCACGCTTTCGACGGTGCGCCGCCTGGTCAACACTGGCGCCATCGCTTCGATTGCCTGCCGATTCCGTGTCCACCGCCCCGTTTGCCGTCTTCCTGCGCCGCATGCTGCACCGTGCGGACCCCGCGCGCATCTCGCGCCGGGTCGAAGTCTGCCCGCCCGCCTTGCTGCGGCGTGTCGCTTCGGCGCCGGGCTGGCGCGCGAGCCTGCGCGACTGGCTCGATACCGGTTGGGCGCGTCCGATACACCAGGTGGTGCCGCAGCGGCCCGCGAACGACCCGCTCGGCGCGGTGCGGGCTGAATTCCTTCAATCCTTGAGCGACATCCGCACCCAGCAGGTCGGCATGCTTGCGCAGCGAATCAACATCGCGCGTTCGCTGCACGAACTGTGGCATCTGCGGCCCGAGGTCTTCAAGCTCGTCGCGCTGCGCTTCAGCCAGTGCGAAGCGCAGACCCGGCTCGACCGGCTCAATCGCCACTTCCCGACGCGCGCGCCGCGCTCGGGCTTCGGCAGCTTCGAGCCCGGCGCCGACGCCCCGTCGCGCCGCCCCACGCGGCAGCGCTGACGCGGCACGCCGCGCGCGGCTACTGCAGCGCGCCGAGGTAGTCGGCCTTGCCGAGATCGACGCCGTTGTGGCGCAGCAGCGCGTAGGTCGTCGTCACGTGAAAGAAGAAGTTCGGCAGCGCATAGTGTTTGAGATAGGTTTCGCCGTCGAACTTCATCTCGCCGTCGCGCCGCGGCACGCGGACCTCGCGCGCTTCGCTGCCGTCGACCTTCTCCGCCGGCACGGTCTGGAGGAACTCGAGCGTCTTGCGCACGCGCGCCTTGAGGTCGGCGATCGAGGCTTCGTTGTCTTCGAACTTCGGCGACTCGATGCCCGCCAGCCGGGCAACCGACAGCTTGGCCGCGTCGCACGCGATCTGCACCTGCTTGGTCAGCGGCAGCATGTCGGGCGCGAGCCGCGTCGCCAGCAGCACGGCGGGGTCGAACTTCCGTGCCAGCGCGTTCGCCTCGGCCTTGTCGAGGATGCGCTCGAGGTTGGCGAGCGTATGCGCGTAGACCGGCACGCTGGCCGAATACATTGAGATGGTCATGATCCCTTGTCCTTGCACGTCGGTGGTTGTCGACGGCAGACGATGGTAGTCCAAGGCCGGGAATCACGCGGTGCGCGTGCACAATGTCGGCCACGACCCCATCGCGCGCCACAGTGAACATCATCATCCTCGACGACTACCAGGACGCGGTGCGCAAGCTCAAGTGCGCATCCAAGCTCGATCACCTCAACGCCAAGGTCTTCACCAACACCGTCAAGGGGATCGGCCAACTGTCCGTGCGCCTGCGCGATGCCGAGGTACTGGTGCTGATCCGCGAGCGAACGCACTTTCCGCGCCAACTGCTCGAGAAGCTCACCAAGCTCAGGCTGATCTCGCAGACCAGCCGTGCCGGCCCGCACATCGACCTTGCGACCTGCACGCGGCTCGGGATCGCGGTGGCCGAAGGCGCAGGGTCGGCCATCGCGCCGGCTGAGCTGACCTGGTCGCTGATCATGGCCGCGATGCGGCGGCTGCCGCAGTACATCGGCAACCTCAAGCACGGTGCGTGGCAGCAGTCCGGGCTGAAGGCAGCGTCGATGCCGCCGAACTTCGGTATTGGCATGATCCTGCAGGGCCGCACGCTCGGCGTCTGGGGCTACGGCCGGATCGGAACGCTGGTCGCCGGCTACGGCCGCGCCTTCGGCATGGACGTCGTCATCTGGGGCAGCGAGGCTTCGCGGCTGCGCGCGGGCGCCGACGGCTACCAGGTCGCCGAGTCGCGCGAGGCCTTCTTCGAGACCTGTGACGTGCTGTCGCTGCATCTGCGGCTCACCGAGTCGACCCGCGCGATCGTCAAGCTCGCCGACCTGTCGCGCATGAAACCCACGGCGCTCATCGTCAACACCTCGCGCGCCGAACTGATCGAGGAAGGCGCGCTCGTCGGCGCGTTGAACCGCGGCCGCCCGGGTCTGGCCGCGGTCGACGTCTTCGAGAGCGAGCCGGTGCTGCAAGGCCAGCCGCTGCTGCGCCTGGAAAACGCCGTCTGCACGCCGCACATCGGCTATGTCGAGCAAGACAGCTACGAGTTGCTCTTCAGCACCGCGTTCGACAACGTCGTCAACTTCATCGCCGGCAACCCGACCAACATCGTCAACCCGGAGGCCTTGCGCGTGCCGCGCTGAGGCGCACCCGCCAGGATATCGGCGCACAGGCGGCGCGCGCCGCTCGAGAACATGAACCACACCGGCAGCCCGATCGAGCCGGGCAGCGAACAACGCCGGCCCGAGTCACCGGCCGACGTCTTCCGCCTCTTCAACCGGATGGCGCTGCAGGGCTTCGGCGGCGTGCTCGCGGTGGCGCAGATCGAGCTTGTCGAGCGCTCGGGCTGGCTGACGCGCGAGGAGTTCGTCGAATCGCTCTCGATCGCCCAGGTGCTGCCGGGGCCCAACGTGTGCAACCTGTCGCTGATGGTCGGCGACCGCTTCTTCGGCTGGCGAGGCGCCTTCGCCGCGCTCGGCGGCATGATGGCTGCGCCGCTGTTGATCGTGCTCGGGCTCGCCGCGATCTACAGCCACTGGGCGCACCTGCCCGCGGTCAGCGGTGCGCTGCGGGGCATGGGGGCGGTGGCAGCCGGGCTCGTCATCGCGACCGCGCTGCGGCTCGCCTGGGCGCTGCGTTCGAGTCCGCTCGGCACGCCGATCTGCGTCGCGCTCGGCGCGGCGACGTTCGCCGCCGTGATCGCATGGCGCGTGCCGCTGGTCTGGGTCGTGTGCAGCCTCGGACCGCTCGGCATGGCCCTCGCCTGGTGGAGGCTGCGTGGACCCTAGATTCGGCAGTTGACCGCTTTCCTCCGCTGGCTACACCGCATGAACACTAACGCTTGCGCCCACGACCGCCTTCACCGCTTGGGTGAGCGCGCTACGCACCCGATCGTGCCGCGCTGCGGCGCGCTGGCTGCGTTGCTCCTCCTCGCGGGCACGAGGGCGCAGCGTCCAGTCCAAGCGAAG
>CAZVNC010000356.1:0-3448 GCA_964628305.1 uncultured Ideonella sp. | reverse complement strand
GAGGCCCTGCCCTTCGTCGCCCAGCAGGTTGGCCGCCGGCACGCGGCAGTTCTCGAACAGGATCTGCGCCGTGTCGCTCGCATGCTGGCCGAGCTTGTCCTCGAGCCGGGCGACGATGTAGCCCGGAGTCGCGGTCGGCACGATGAACGCGCTGATGCCCTTCTTGCCTGCAGCCTTGTCGGTCACGGCCATCACGATCGCCACATCGCCGTTCTTGCCGCTCGTGATGAACTGCTTGACGCCGTTGATCAGGTAGGCGTCGCCGTCGGCGTCGCTGACACGAACCGCGGTCGTCTTCAGGCCGTCGGCCTGCGAGCCGACGTGCGGCTCGGTGAGGCAGAACGCGCCGAGCATGTCGCCGCGCGCGAGCGGCCTGAGCCACTGCGTCTTCTGCGCGTCGTTCGCCCACGCCATCAGGATCGAGCACACCGGACAGTTGGTGACGCTCACCACCGTCGAGGTCGCGCCGTCGCCGGCCGCGATCTCCTCCAGGATGACGGCGAGCGCCAGGTAGTCGAGCCCGGCGCCGTCCCACTCGGCGGGCACCGCGATGCCGTAGCAGCCGAGCGCGGCGAGGCCTTTCAATTCGGCGGCCGGGAAGTGGCACTCCTTGTCCCAGCGCGCGGCGTGCGGTGCGATCTCCTGTTGCACGAAGGCGCGCACCGCGTCCTGCACGGCGCGGTGATCTTCGCTGAGCAGCATGGCCTTTCCCCTCGATTGGTGCCGCGCCGAGCGCTGCCGCGCGTCAGATCATCTCGACCGCTACCGCCGTCGCTTCGCCGCCGCCGATGCACAAGGTCGCGACGCCGCGCTTTTGCTTGCGCTGCTGGAGCGCGCCGAGCAGCGTGACGATCAGGCGTGCGCCCGACGCGCCGATCGGATGGCCGAGCGCGCAGGCGCCGCCATGCACGTTGACGACGTCGTGCGGCAGCTTGAACTCGTCCATCGCCGCCATCGTCACCGCCGCGAAGGCCTCGTTGATCTCCCACAGGTCGACCTGCCTGGCTTCCCAGCCGGCCTTCTTCAGAACCTTCTGGATCGCGCCGATCGGTGCGGTGGTGAACCAATCGGGCGCCTGCGCATGGACCGCGTGGCCGACGATGCGCGCGATCGGCTTGGCCCCGAGCTCGCGCGCCGTGCTTTCGCGCAGCAGCACGAGCGCGGCGGCGCCGTCGGAAATGCTCGACGCATTCGCGGCGGTGATCGTGCCGTCCTTCTTGAACGCCGGCTTGAGCGTCGGGATCTTGTCGAGCCGGGCCTTGAACGGCTGCTCGTCGTGCTTGACGATCGTCTCGCCGCCCTTGCCGGCGACCGCGACCGGTGCCATTTCCCAGTCGAAGCTGCCGTCCTCGTTGGCCTTCTTGGCGCGCTCGGTCGAGGCGATCGCGAACTGGTCCTGCGCCTCGCGCGTGAACTTGTACTTGTCGACGCACTGCTCGGCGAACACGCCCATCGCGCGGCCGCGGTCGTAGGCATCCTCCAGGCCGTCCATCGCCATGTGGTCGTAGAGCGCCGCCTGGCCGTAGCGCACGCCCTTGCGCGCGAAGAGCAGGTGCGGCGCGTTGGTCATGCTCTCCATGCCGCCTGCAATCACGGCCCGCGCGCTGCCCGCGGCGAGCATGTCGTGGGCGAACATCACCGCGCGCATGCTCGAGCCGCAGACCTTGTTGAGGGTGACCGCGCCGGTCGAGTGCGGCAGCCCGGCCTTGATCATCGCCTGGCGCGCCGGCGCCTGGCCCTGGCCGGCGGGCAGCACGTTGCCCATCAGCACTTCGTCGATCGCATCCTTCGCAAGCTGCGAACGCTGCATCGCGGCGCCGATGGCGACCGCGCCGAGTTCCCAGGCGGCGAGCGACGAAAACTCGCCGAGCATGCCGCCGATCGGCGTGCGGGCGGCGGAAACGATGACGATGGCGTCTGACATGGTGTGGCTCCTTGGCTGAAGAATCACGCCGCCGCCGGCGCGGGCAGCGCGCGGCGGAAGCGCTTGTGCGGATCGTAGGGGAAGACATCGAGCACGTGGCCAGCAAGGATTCGCTGCTTGTGGCCCTCCCAGAACGCGGCGTCGAGCAGATCGGCGTGGTGCTTCATGAACACCTCGCGCACCGCGGGGTTGCCGAGCAGGAAGGGCTCGAAGGTCTCGGGGAACACGTCCTTCGGCGCGACGTGATACCAGACCTCGCCCGACATCTCCTCCTCCTCGTTGCGCGGCTGCGGCACACGGCGGAAATTGCAGTCCGTCAGGTATTCGATCTCGTCGTAGTCGTAGAAGACGACCTTGCCGTGGCGGGTGACGCCGAAGTTCTTCCACAGCATGTCGCCGGGGAAGATGTTGGCGGCGACCAGATCCTTGATCGCGTTGCCGTACTCGACCACCGCGCGCGCGATCTGGTCCTTGGTCGCGCTGTGCAGGTAGATGTTGAGCGGGATCATGCGCCGCTCGATGTAGACGTGGCGGATGACGAGGGTGTCGCCGTCGCGCTCGAGCAGGCTCGGGCAGAACTCCTCGAGTTCGGCGACCAGTTCGGGCTCGAAGCGTGACAGCGCGAACGCGACCTTCGAATACTCGAGCGTGTCGGCCATGCGCCCGACCCGGTCGTGGCGCTTGACGAGCAGGTACTTGCTCTGGATCAGCTCGCGCGTCGTGTCCTTCTGCGGCGGATAGAAGTCCTTGATGACCTTGAAGACATAGGGAAACGACGGCAGGTCGAAGACCAGCATCACCATGCCCTTGATGCCGGGGGCGATCCGGAAGCGGTCGCTGCTGTGGCGCAGATGGGCGAGGTAGTCGCGATAAAACAGGTTCTTGCCCTGCTTTTGCAGGCCGATCGCGCTGTAGAGCTCGCTGCGGGGCTTCTTCGGCATCATCGAGCGCAGGAACTGCACGTACGACGACGGCATCTCCATGTCGACCATGAAATAGGCGCGCGCGAAGCTGAACAGCAGCAGCATCTCGTCCTCGCCGAACAGCACGGCGTCGATCACGAGGCCGCGCGAGGCGCCGCCGGGCGGCGGCTCGGCGTGCAGGATCGGCAGCGAGAACGGAATCTCCTGGAAGCCGTTGATTATCTTGCCGACCACGTAGGCGCCCTTGTTCCGGTAGAACAGCGACGACAGCACCTGGACCTGGAAATTGGGCCGGATCGTGAGCTCGCCGAACTCGGCACCGATGGCGGCCACGACCTGGCCGATGTCGCTCGTCAGATCAACGAACGGCACCGCAAGCCCGAAGTCGCCGACGATGCGCGCGAAGGTCGCGTGCAGCGTCTCGGGGGTCGGGTAGTAGGCGCGGTAGGTCGGCAGCGTGTCCGACTCCTCGATCTCGATGTACTCGGTCGAGATCGCCGGGCGCACGAAGATGAAGTCGTTGCGGAAGTAGCTGCGATGCAGGATCTTGGTCGTCACCGAGTTGAAGAAGGTCTCCGCGCACTCGGGCTGATGATGGTTC
>CAZVNC010000355.1:0-3451 GCA_964628305.1 uncultured Ideonella sp. | reverse complement strand
TGGTCGGCGCGCCGGGTGTGGGTGAGGGTGATGAACTCCCGCAGCGCGATGAACGACAGCACGCCAAAGAGCAGCGTCGCGCCGACCGGTCCCGAGACCCAGGCGATCCAGAACGCGAGCGCGCCGATCCAGATCGCGTTCAGTTCGCGCTTGAAGCGCGCGCGGCGATCGCGCAGGCGGTCGTCTTCCGCGTCGCGCAGCGCAACCATCTGCGCCGCGATCGAGACCAGCGCAAGCACGCCGAACAGGACGAAGAACAGCAACGCCACCTGTTGCGTCACGCTCAAGCTGCGCAGCGCGCCCATCAGACGGCCCCCTCGACGTTCATGCGGCCACCTCCGCACTTTCTGTGGAGTGCCCGGCACCGAGCGGTCGGTGGCTCGGCCGCATTGCGCGGGTCGATCCCCTGACGGGGGCCCTCGCCCTACGCCTCATGCCGCCACCTCGCGCAACGCGATCACCGCCGCGCGAGCGCGGTCGAGAAAGGCATGCTTGTCCTCGCCCGGCGCGAGTTGCAGCGGCGCACCGAAGGTGACCGAGCACAGGACCGGCACCGGAACGACCTCGCCCTTGGGCATCACGCGCTGCACGTTGTCGATCCAGGTCGGGATCAACTGCACTTCGGGGAAGCGCTCCGCGAGGTGATACAGACCCGCCTTGAAGGCCTGCGGCTGATCCTTGTTGCTGCGCGTGCCCTCGGGAAAGATGACGAGCGAATCGCCCGCTGTCAGCGCCTGCGCGAGCGGCTCGAGCGGGTCTTCCTCTTCGCCGCGCGTGCGGCTGACGTAGACGGCGTTGAAGACCTCGCGCGTCAGCCAGTGCTTGAAGCGGCTCTTGGTCCAGTAGTCCTTCGCCGCGATCGGCCGCGTGCGCGTGCGCAGGTCGCGCGGCAGCGCGGCCCAGATCAGCACCCAGTCGAAGTGGCTCTGGTGGTTCGCGAAGTAGATGCGCTGCTCGGCCTTCGGCGGGCAGCCGGCCCAGTGGCCCTGTGCGCCGGTGATCAGGCGCGCGACCCCGGCGAGGACGAAGCCGGCGGCGTCGGCGAGGTTCACTGCGTAGCCTCGGCCATTGCTGCTTGTGGTTTCAGTGCCTGAAGTGGCGCACGCCGGTGAACACCATCGCGATGCCGCGCTCGTTGGCGGCGGCGATCACCTCTTCGTCGCGCACGCTGCCGCCGGGCTGGATCACGCAGGCGGCGCCGGCATCGACGACGACGTCCAGCCCGTCGCGAAACGGGAAGAAGGCGTCGCTCGCGACGGCCGAGCCGGCGAGCGTGAGCCCGGCGTTCGCGGCCTTGATGCTCGCGATGCGCGCCGAATCGATGCGGCTCATCTGCCCGGCGCCGACGCCGAGCGTCATGCCGCCGCCGCAGAACACGATCGCGTTGCTCTTGACGTACTTGGCGACGGTCCACGCGAAGAGCAGGTCGTCCAGTTGCTGCGCGCTGGGCTGCTTCGCGGTCACGACCTTCAGCGCACCGCGGTCGAGTTCGAGGTTGTCGGCGCTCTGGATCAGCAGGCCCGAGCCGATGCGCTTCACGTCGTGCAGGTTGCGCCCGCGCGCCCAGGCCGTCTTGGCGTCGCGCTGCACGCCGTCGAGCGCGATCTGAAGCACGCGCGTGTTCGCCTTCGCCTTCAGCACTTCGCGCGCCTCGGCGCTGAACGCCGGCGCGATCAGCACCTCGACGAACTGGGTTGCGACGCGCTTCGCCGCCGCGGCGTCGACCGCGGTGTTGAAGGCGATGATGCCGCCGAAGGCCGAGGTCGGGTCGGTGCTGAATGCCTTGTCGTAGGCCTCGGCCGCGCTGGCGCCGATCGCGACGCCGCACGGATTGGCGTGCTTGACGATCACGCAGCAAGGCGTTGCGGCGTCGAACGACTTCACGCACTCCCACGCGGCGTCGGCGTCGGCGATGTTGTTGTACGAAAGCTCCTTGCCCTGCAGCTGCACCGCGGCGACGAGCGAGCCGGGCGCGGGGTACAGGTCGCGATAGAAGGCCGCGCTCTGGTGCGGGTTCTCCCCGTAGCGCAGGTCCTGCAGCTTGACGAAGCGGCCGTTGCTCTGCGCCGGAAACTCGGCGCGCGTGCCGTCCGGCTGCAGCGACGACAGGTAGTCGCTGATCGCGGCGTCGTAGTTGCTGACGCGGTTGAACGCGGCAACCGCAAGCGCGAAGCGCGTCGCGCGCGAGACGCTGCCGCCCTGCTGCAGTTCGGCGAGCACGCCGGCGTATTGCGAGGCGTCGGTCAGCACCGCGACATCGTTCCAGTTCTTCGCCGCCGAGCGCAGCATCGCCGGGCCGCCGATGTCGATGTTCTCGACCGCGTCGGCGAGCGTGCAGTCGGCCTGCGCGACCGTCGCCTCGAACGGATAGAGATTGACGACCAGCAGATCGATCGCGGCGATGCCGTGCGTCTTCAGCGCCTCGAGGTGCTCGGGCAGGTCGCGCCGCGCGAGCAGGCCGCCGTGGATCACCGGGTGCAGCGTCTTCACGCGGCCGTCGAGCATCTCCGGAAAACCGGTGTGCTCGGCGACCTCGGTCACCGCGAGCCCCGCGTCCTGCAGCAGTCTGGCCGTGCCGCCGGTCGACAGCAGCTTGCAGCCGAGCGCGTCGAGCGCACGCGCGAATTCGACGATGCCGCTCTTGTCGGAAACGGAGATCAGGGCTTGCATGGTGTCCTTCGCAGCGTGTTCATTCGGGTTGCGGCCGGTCGCGGCCGCAGCGCGCCACGATCGGCCTACTTGACGAGCCGGTGATCGAGCAGCTTGCGGCGTAACGTGTTGCGGTTGATGCCGAGCCATTCGGCGGCGCGCGACTGGTTGCCATCGGCATGCTTCATCACGACTTCGAGCAGCGGGCGCTCGACGACGCGCTGCATCATTTCGTACATCGCGCTCGGTTCGGTGCCGCGCAGGTCCCGGAAGTAGGTCTCCAGGTTGTCGCGGATGCATTCCTCGATGTGCTTCTTCGTCATGCGGCTTCCAGCAGGGGTTCGGTGCAGTCGATTGTCGCGGGCAGGCGCGGGTGGCGTTCGCCCAGCGCGTCGAACCAGTCGCTCACCGCATGCAGTTGCTCGTCGCAATTCTCGATCGTGTTCATTCGTGCCCGAAACGCCTCGCCACCCGGCAGCGCGCGCACCGCCCAGCCGATGTGCTTGCGTGCCGTGCGTACGCCGACGAACTCGCCGTACAGCGCGTAGTGATCATGCAGGTGTTCGACGAGCCAGGCCTTGACCTCGCGCACCTGCGGCGTCAATCGATGCGAACCGGTCTCGAGATAGTGCGCGATGTCGCCGAAGATCCACGGCCGCCCCTGCGCGGCGCGGCCGAGCATGATCGCGTCGGCGCCGGTGTGCGCGAGTACCTGCGCCGCCTTCGCGGGGGAATCGATGTCGCCGTTGGCGACCACCGGAACCTTCAGCGCCGCCTTCACCGCCGCGACCGTGTCGTATTC
>CAZVNC010000354.1:0-3461 GCA_964628305.1 uncultured Ideonella sp. | reverse complement strand
CGGATCGACGTTGATGTAGGGGTCGAGCTTGAGGAGGGTGACCTTCAGGCCGCGCGATTCGAGGATGGCGGCCAACGACGCAGCCGCGATGCCCTTGCCCAGCGAGGACACCACACCGCCGGTGACAAAGACGAATTTGGTCATTGCGTGCGGCAGTCCGTTGCGAAATGCCGTGGTGGTAAAGCGCGATTATAGGAGCCGGCCGACTTCGAACCCGGGCTTCGCGAAGCCTGTCGGTGCACTTGCGCGCGGCTGCGATGCGGCGTGTGCAGCGGGCGGAACGCAGGCCTTGCGCCGATACAATTCGCCCCCTTTCGAGACTCTCCCGCCGAATGTCCGACCGCCTTGCCGTTGCGCCGCAATACGTCTTGCCCAAGCAGGCGCTGACCGCGTTCGCGGGCCGGGTCGCGAACGCGCGACGCGGCGCGAAGACGACGCGCCTGATCGCGTGGTTCGTGCGCCGCTACGGCGTCGACATGAGCGAGGCCGCCGACAGCGACATCGCGCACTACGCAAGCTTCAACGAGTTCTTCACCCGCGCGCTGAGGCCCGGCGCGCGACCGCTCGCCGACGCCGAGTGGGTCTGCCCGGTGGACGGTACGATCAGCCAGTTCGGTGCGATCGAGCAAGGCCGGATCTTCCAGGCCAAGGGTCATCGCTACTCGGCGACCGCCCTCGTCGGCGGCGACCCGGCACTTGCCGCGCCGTTCGAGGACGGCCAGTTCGCGACGCTTTATCTGAGCCCGAAGGACTATCACCGCGTCCACATGCCGTGCGGCGGCCGCCTTCTTCGCATGATCCATGTGCCGGGCGCGCTGTTCTCGGTGAACCCGACGACCGCGCGCGGCGTGCCGGGGCTGTTCGCGCGCAACGAGCGTGTCGTGTGCGTCTTCGACGGTGCGCGCGGCCCATTCATCCTCGTTCTCGTTGGCGCGACGATCGTCGGCAGCATGGCGACCGTCTGGCACGGCGTCGTCAACCCGCCGCGCACGGGGCGAACGCGCGAATGGCGCTACGACGATCAGGATGTGCGGCTCGAGCAGGGCGGCGAGATGGGCCGCTTCCTGCTCGGCTCGACGGTGGTCGTGCTGCTGCCCGCGGCGGGAGCGGGGCCGGGCCTGAAATTCAACCCGGCCTGGGCGCCGGGGCGTGCGGTCCGCCTCGGCGAGGCCATGATGCTTCCCTGAGCGTCGCGCCTTCAGGCCGCGGTGACCTGGTACTCGGACAGCCGCTTGGCGTCGAGGATGCGGATGTCGCGGCGGTCGATCTCGATCAGGCCGTGCACCTCGAGCTCGTGCAGCACGCGCGAGAAATACTCCGGCGTCAACGACAGGCGCGACGCGATCGTCGCCTTGCTGACCGGCAGCGAGATGGTTCGCACCTCGCCCGCTTCGCAATCTTCCAGCGCCTGGTCGCGCATCAGGAACCCGATCACGCGCTGCAGCCCGGAGTGCAGTGAATACGCCTCGACGTCGTTGACCAGCCCGTGCAGTCGGCGCGCCAGGCCGGCGATCATGCGCAGCGCAAAACGGTGATCGCGCTCGATCTCGGCCAGCACCGCCTGCTTGGGGACGGTCAGCACCAGCGAGTCGGTGAGCGACTGCGCGTTCAGGATGTAGGGCCGGTCGGTGAACATGACCGCCTCGGCGAAGCTCTGGCCGGCACCGATCAACTCGACGACCTTCTCCTGCCCCGAAGGCGAGAGCAGGAACAGTTTGACCTGGCCGGTAACGATGACGTGGAACTCATGGCACGGATCGCCGACGCGGTACAGGATTTCGCCGCGCGCCACGCGGCGCAGCGCGCAGCCTTGCGCGATCTGCTTCAACTCCTCGGGGCTGAGGTCGTTGAAGAGGGGCAGCACCGACAAGTACCCGGGCACATCGAACGGGCGCGCCGCCATCGTTCCTCTCCAGTGTCGATCGATGCGCGAAATTGTAGTGGGCAGGATTCGTGTCAACGGCGATCGGCCGCCGCCGGTCCACGCGACAACTCGAACAGCGTCGCCAGCAACAGCGCGGCAGCCAGGTTGTGCATGAGCGCAAGGTCGAGCGTCGGGCCCTGGTTGGCCATCGCGATGCCGAGCCCGACCGTGCAGGCCAGCAGCAGCGCCAGCGCGCCGGCCACGCGGCGCCGGCTGCGCCAGGCAACGAGCGCGAGCGGCGCGATCGCGATCAGCATGGCGAGCCCGCTGACTCGATGCAGTGTCTGTGCCAGTGCGCCCGACGCATTCGCCGGCGGCATCCCGCTGAGCACCGGTTCACGCCAGGGGTCGAGCGCACTCCAAGGCAGGCCGCGCGCCGCGGAGAGGCAATCGGCGAAGCTGGTGCAACTCGTCGCCGCAAACATCGCGCTGACGAGTCCGCCGAGCGCGATCTGCATCGCGAGGAGCAGCACGCAAAGCAGCGCCCAGACGCGCCCGCCGCGCGCGAGTGCAGCGCCGGGCGCCAGCACCAGACGCCAGCACAGCGCAAGCATCGCGAAGCCGCCCAGCAGATTGCCGATCGCGACCGCCGGCAGGCGCGCGTCGCTCGACCAGCGGCCGAGCACGGCGAGCCCGAGCGCGAGCGCGAGCAGCGCGATCGCGACGCCGCCATCGGCCCAGCGCAGCGGGCGCGCGGAGAAGCACACGACGAGCATCGCAACGATCAGCAGCAAGGCGGCGCTGGCGACGACGCGATGCGCGAAGCGAGCGGCGGCGACTGCGTCGCTGTCGCCGGCCGTCACCGCAAGACCTTGCTGCGCCTGGCGCAGGCGTTCGCCGTAGCACTGCGGCCATTCGGCGCACGACAGGCCGGCGCGCGAGAGCCGGATGTAGGCACTGAGGCTCGTGATCACGAGGACGAGCACGGTGAGCAACAGCGCCAGGCGGCGCACAAGGCGAGCTTGACTTTCCTTCATTGCGGTTTCGGATCGAGAGTGTCGAGCAATTGTCAGGTGTGAATCCGGCGCAACGCGCGGCGTAGTGGACATCCCTTAGAGACGGCCGCGTAGGAGCAGGCAACATTCCGCGTTCTTGTGCTGGGTCAAATCAAGTTGACGGTAGCGCCAGCAGAATGCCGCCGGACCGCGTCATGCGCAGGATCACGACCGAAGGAGAACACTCATGAGCTCGAACCACGACGACAACGAACCCGTGCCCTGGTTGCAGCAACTGCTCGACAACCCGTTCCTGTTGCTGTTCATCGGCGTCATGGTGCCGATGGTCATCTACACCGCATGGGGCCTGATCGACATCTTCACCATCCCGATGGCGAAGTGATCGTGCGCAACGCCGACCTCTCCCTTTCAATCAAAAGGAACCCGACATGAGCGCAATGCTGCCCCCGGCAGAGAGACTGTGGTGGAAGCACCCGTTGGACCGGGTCGAGGGCACCTGGATCGCGATCGCGTTCTCCTGGTGTCTGGTGATGTTTTTCATGATGGTCTACTGGCACATTAACGGTCGCCAGAATCTCTCG
>CAZVNC010000353.1:0-3478 GCA_964628305.1 uncultured Ideonella sp. | reverse complement strand
GCTCGTTGTAGACGCGCTTCAGGTTGCTGCGGCCGGCGTACTCGAGCATCTTGCGGCCGACGCGCGTGCTGCCGGTGAAGCCGATCGCATCGACGTCCGTGTGAAGCGCGAGCGCCTCGCCCGCTTCGTTGCCCAAGCCGGGGACGACATTGAAGACGCCTTCGGGCAGGCCCGCCGCGATCGCGATCTCGGCCAGCCGCAGCGCCGTCAGCGGCGACTTTTCGCTCGGCTTCAGGACGACGCTGTTGCCCGCGGCAAGCGCCGGACCGAGCTTCCACGCCGCCATGATCATCGGGTAGTTCCACGGCACGACGGCGCCGATCACGCCCATCGCCTCGCGCGTGACGAGCGCGAGCGCGTTCTGCGGCGCCGGCGCGATCTCATCGTAAATCTTGTCCACCGCCTCGGCGTACCAGGCGATGCAGCGGGCGGTCGAGGCGACATCGACGGCCAGGCTGTGCTGGATCGGCTTGCCCATGTCGAGCGTCTCGAGCAGCGCGAGTTCGTCCTTCGCGCCTAGGATGCCTTCGGCGAACCGCAGCAAGGTCTTCTTGCGCGCGGCGGGCGACTTGCGCGCCCAGCGGCCGTCGTCGAACGCGCGTCGCGCGGACGCGACCGCGGCGTCGATGTCGGCCGCGCCGCAGCGCGCAACCTGCGCCAGGCTGCGGCCGTCGATCGGCGAACGGCAGTCGAAGCTCGCGCCATCGATCGCGGCGACGCGTGCGCCGGCGATGAATGCGCGGCCGTCGATGCGCAGCGCGCGCGCTGCGGCGTGCCAATCGGGTGCGGGTGTGCTCATGACGATTCCTTCATGCGCATGATCGCGCGGTGCATGGCACCAGCGTCAAACCGAGCCGATCATGCTCGCATCAGCCGGCTGTCGCAAAGCCGGCGCGGGGCCACAGGCACGCGATGCGCGACGTGCCCAAGACCCTGCGAATCAGAAGCCGACTACGACCGCGGCGCCGAGCACGTTGTTGTTCTTGCGGTAGGTGCCGTTGCTGACGTTCTCGAACACGTTCAGATTGGACCAGTCGTAGCGGTACTCGGCCTTCAAGCTCGCGAATTCGTTGAACACGTACTTCAGGCCGATCGACAGCGCATAACGGTTCGCGCCCTTGTCGCAGCCGCTCACATAGGCCGTGCCGCAGTCGAGATTGGCGTCGGGGCCGATGCCGTTCACGTTGTCGGCGCCGTAGCCGAGCAGGCCGCCGCCGTTCTTCGAGTTGTCGATGTAGTCGAAGCGCGCGATGCCCTGCAGGCGCGGCGTGAAGTTGTAGGCGGCGAGCGCCGACAGGCCCCACCAGGAGGCATCCTGCAACGCGCCGGTCACCGGGTCGGCCGTGATCGCGGCGTTCTTCTGCATGCCGTAGCCCAATTGTCCTTGCACTGTCCAGTCGCCGCGAATGAAGTAGCCGTCGACTTCGATCAGGCCGAGGGTGGAGTTGTTGAACGTTCCGTCGGACCGTTCGCCGTTCACGAAATTGGGCGCCGAGCCGTACAAGCCGGCGACGCCGAAGCCTTCGAATTCGCCCTTCGAATAGTCGACGCGGAACGTGCCCACCGAGCCCTGGCGGCTGGAGTTGTTCGCGTTCTGGTTCATCTGCGCGAGCATCGCCTTCGTCTGCCACTTGCCGCGCACGACGTCGAAGCCGGCGCCGATGTAGCCGGTGGGCAGCGTGAAGTCGAACAGCAGGTTGTGCGTGATGAGCGGCGTCTTTGTCGGCTCCAGATACTCGTAGCCTGACCAGTCGGGAATCTGGCCGGCGATGAAGCGCGTCTGCAGATCGGTGAGCGGGATCGAGACGCTCGCCTCCTGCACGACCGAGGCGCCGTCGATCACCGAGCCGACGCCGCGCTGCGGCGCGAGCGAGAGCTTCCAGATCGTCCCGCCTTCCATCATCTTCTCGAACGAGATGATCGCCATTCCGATGTAGGAGTTGTAGTAGTTGTAGCCGTAGTCGGCGACCGAATCGAGGAACTGGAAGCCGGCCAGGTTTTGCGCCTGGTTGTAGATGTAGGCGGCCTGCATCTGGCCGCTGATCGTCAGGCCCTGCTGGCCGCTCGCCTCGCGGTTGTCCTCGATCGCCTCGGTCTTGACGGTGACGCGGGCGAGGTCGGCCTGCTGCGCGGGCGTCATGCCCCATTGGCCGCTGTCGCCCTTGGCTTCCATCGCCTTCTGCTTGGCCTCGAGTTCCTGGACGCGCGCCTTGAGTTCACGCAGTTCCTTCAGCAGTTCCTCGTTGGACTGCGCCGATGCAGGGGGTCCAAAGCAGGCTGCGAGCGCAAGCGCGATTGCGGTGGGTTGCCAGAGCTTCATGTGTTTCTCCTCGTGTGGTCGGGATTGCCGGTGCAATCTGGTGGGTTATCGGCTCGTGCGGGCAGGAAGAGCATGTCATTCGTCGCCGCGAGCCGCGGCTGCGACGTCGCTGGCGCGCCTGCGCTCGGCCCTGGCGAGCATCAGGCTGGCGGCGACGATGCCGATCGAGACGACAGCGACCGTCACCGCGGCGATCGTGTTGACGCTCGGGCTCAGGCCCAGCCTGGCGCGCGAGAAGATCACGAGTGGCATCGTCGTCGAGCCCGGGCCCGACAGGAAGGCCGAGAGGACGACGTCGTCGAGCGAGATCGTGAAGGTCAGCAGCCAGGCCGAGATCAGGGTCTGCGCGATCATCGGCAGCGTCACCAGCGCGAACACCTGGCCGGGGCGTGCGCCCAGATCCATCGCCGCTTCTTCGAGCTGAGGGTTCAGATCCTGCAGCCGCGACTGCACCATCACCGTCGCGTAGGCCATGCCGACGAGCAGATGGCCGAACCAGATCGTCAGCACGCCGCGCTCGGGAAAGCCGACCGCACGCTGCACGGTGACGAGCATCAGCAGCAGCGACAGGCCGATGATGACTTCGGGCATCACGAGCGGCGCGTTGACCATGCCCGAGAACAGCGTGCGACCGCCGAAGCGCCGGTACTTGACGAGCGCGAACGCGGCCATCGTGCCGAGCACGACCGAACCGCTGGCGGTGAGGACGGCGATGCGCAGCGACAGCCACAGGCCGTCGATCAGTTCGCGGTCGCTCGCCAGCGCGACATACCACTTGAAGCTGAAGCCGCTCCAGGTGTTGGGCAGCGGCGAGGCGTTGAACGAATAGACGACGAGCGCGACGATCGGCACGAACAGAAACAGGTAGCCCGCAGCGAGCCAGCCGCGCGCGAAGACGCGGTTGAAGCGCGCATCGAAGAGCGTCGCGCGCCGGCTCATCATGACGCCCTGCGGGGCTGCGCGCCGGTCGTCCCGGGAGGGAGCGAGCGCCTAGCAAGCGGCCAGCCGTCGCTCATCGCCGCAGTTCCTGCACCTGCGCCTGATAGCGGTTGAAGACCGCGAGCGGCACGATGATCAGCAGGATCATCACGACCGCGACGGTCGAGGCCATCGGCCAGTCGTTGTTGCTGAAGAACTCGTCCCACAGCACGCGGCCGA
>CAZVNC010000352.1:0-3478 GCA_964628305.1 uncultured Ideonella sp. | reverse complement strand
ACGCGCTGCACGTCTTCGAGCTTCAGATCGCGCACCCGGTCGCGCAGCAGGAAGAAGAGCCGCCAGTCGCCCTGGCCGACGGCGCTGGATAGCGCGACGCCGACTGCCTCCGGGTTCGTGAAGCGCCGGTTCCAGTCGTTCAGCCAGCGCGCCTTCGCCCGCTCGAGCTCCTCGGCGGTCACGGGCTGGCTCTTGAACGAGCCGGTCGTCGCGAGCAGCGCGGCACGCGCCTTGTCCACATCCTGCCCCGGCGCGAGCGTGGCGCCGAACATCATCACCCCCGGGTCGGCCAGGTCCCAGGCAAAGCCCCAGATCGACGCCGCAAGCTGCGTCTTCACGAGCGCCGCATAGAGCCGCCCCGATGGCTCGTCGGCGAGGATCAGCGCGAGCGCCTCGGCCGCGGCGTAGTCGGGGTCGCGCGCCGCCGGAACGTGATAGGCGGCGAGCAGCATCGGCACGCCGCCGCTGCGCTGCAGCGTGAAGCTGCGCTCGCCGTCCTGCGCCGGGTCGAGCGTGTAGAGCACCGGCAGTTTGCGCGTTGGCTTTGCGATCTTGCCGAACGCCTGCTGCACCCAGGCGAGCGTCTGCGCGGGGTCGAACTTGCCGGAGATGACGAGCGTCGCGTTGTCCGGCTGGTAGTACTCGCGGTAGAAGGCCTGCAGGCGCGGGATGTCGACGTTCTCGACGTCGCTGCGGGCACCGATCGTGTCCTTGCCGTAGTTGTGCCAGTCGAACAGCTCGCTCATCGCGCGCTGCATCATGATGCGCTGCGGGTCGTTCTCGCCGCGCTCCATCTCGTTTCTGACGACCGTCATCTCGCTGTCGAGGCTCTGGCGCGAGATGAAGCTGCCCACCATCGCGTCGGCCTGCCAGTCGAGATACCACTTCAGTGTCTCGGGGTTCGCCGCGAAACTCGCGAAGTAGTTGGTGCGGTCGAAGCTCGTCGAGCCGTTGGCGCGCAGGCCGCGCTTCGTGAACTCGCCGAGCATCGGCATCGGATAGTTCGTCGAGCCCTGGAACAGCAGGTGCTCGAGCAGGTGGGCCATTCCGGTCTCGCCGTAGTTCTCCATCCGCGAGCCGACGTGGTACGTCATGTTGACGGTCGTCGTCGGCTTCGAATCGTCGGGCACGAGCAGAACCTGCAGGCCGTTCGCGAGCCGGTACTCGGTGATGCCTTCGACCGTCTGGACCGGCGGCAAAGGCTGCGCCTGCGCCAGCGGTGTCGCGGCGACGAGCGAGAACGCGATGAAGAAGAGGAGGCTGAGGAAACGATGCGGCATGGACGGTCCCGGGGTCGACTGCGGCAGTGTAGAGGCACCCTGCACGCGCCGGTTCCGGCAAGCGCTCTGGCTTAACCCCCGCCTAACCGGCGGCGGCCGGATTGCAGCGGCTCAGCGCGCGGCGCCTCCCGACTCGACTACCATGTCGAGCACGTAGACGTCGCCTCCCGTCTTGCCCTGGAAGCGCTTCAGGCGCAGCACGTTGCGCACGCCGCTCTGGTGGCTGTAGCCCTCGATGCCTTCGTAGAGCGCGCGCCACGCGCCGGGCGGATCGACGCGCAGGCCCTTGTTGTCGAACGCGATCTCGCGCACCTGAAGGCAGCTCGTCGCGCCGGTCAAGGGGTTGTTGCATGCGACCGTCTGCGGCGCGACTTCGAGGAAGATGCGGATCGGCGCTCCGTAGCGTGCCTCGGGCGTGAGCTGGCCCGAGAAGGCGAGCGTGCCGGCCTTTGCATCGATCAGCCGCAGCGTCGGCTTCTCTCCTTGCGCCACTTCGACCTTCATCGGCGTGGCGAGCAACTTCGCCAGATCGTCGTCGACCTTCATCAACGTCGGGTCGCAGGCCATCATCGTCGAGGCCATGCGATTGACGACCATGCGGCCCTCGGCGTCGATCCGATAGCCGCCGAAGCTGCGGTTGCAGCCGCCCTCGATGTTGAGCCGGCCTTCGGCGAAGTGAAAGACGACCGGCCTCGCGGTGTTGGCGGCCAGCCCAGCGAGCGGCTTCCCGTTTGCATCGGTCGCGGTGTCGAGCGTCCAGCGGTGCGATTCGAGCGTGCCCTGCACGCTCTGCGCCGCCTTCGCCGGATTCGAGACGAGCGTGAGGACATAGCGCGCCGGCTGCGGCCAGGAAGGTGCGGCGCCCGGCTCGAGCCACGCGAGCCGGCCCTCGCCGACGGCGAACTGCTGCCCGCGCGCCTCACCTTCGAGCTTGACCGCGTTGCCGCCCGGCAGCCAGACGAACTGCCCGCGCTCGATGCGGGGCGCCGCCTTGCGTTCGAGGTACTCGCTCGCGACCTCATAGCTGCCATCCTGGCGCAGCGTCAGCCGCGTCTTGATGCCCGGGCAGTCTGCGCACGGCAGCACGCCCTCGTAGGTCCCGGCCCAGTCGAGCGAATTGCGGCTGCTGTGCGCCGCGTCCGGCGGACTCGACGTGGCGCCGCTGTTCGTGGCGCAGGCCGACAGCGCGAAGGTGAGCGCGGCGAGAAGAATCGATAGCGGTTTCATGAGTTCACTCCGAGGGTCTCGAGGCGGGTCGGGCAAAGAACGGCGCCGTCTCGAACACCGACATCGCAAAGCCGCGACCCTGGTGCGAGACGCTGCGCTTGAGCACGAAATCGAACAGCAGCACGTTGTAGTCGCGCAGCCTGCCCAGCGGCTCGACGGCCGACTCGGCGAGCAGCCCGCGCCCGGCGAGTTCGCGCGGCGAGACCAGGGGCAGGATGCCGGGCAGCGGATAGTCCGCGCCGTTCAGCAGCCTATCGTGCCAGTCCTGCCGCTCGAGAATCGTCGCCAGCACGTCCATCCGGTTGACCTGCGTGACGGCGGAGAGGTCGCCGAACAGACGGCCGCGATAGCGCGGCTCGTCCATCATCTGGCCGAAGACTTCGAAGTTCGTCTGCCCCGAGCCGCGGTTCTCGTCGATCCGCGCCTCGCCGAGCGATGCGCAGTGCGCGGCGACGACGCGCACGCCGCGATCGAGCGGGCGGCGCAGGCGCAGCGGGTTGCCCAGATGCTCGCCGAAGCCGTGCACCGCGCGCTCGTCGCCGGCATGGCTGATAAGCGGCAGATCGAGCGCGGCGAGCTTGGCGTAGAAGCGGTCGCAGCGCGCGTCGGCGGGGTCGATGTTCATCGCCGAAGGCAGCCACTTGATCGCGCGCGCGCCCTGCGCGATGACCGCATCGAGCCGGTCGAGCGCGGCCGGATCGTAGGGATGGATCGATGCCGCCCACTGGAAGTGCGACGGGTGGCTGTGCGCGAGTGCGGCGGCGTAGGCGTCGGGCACATGAAAGGTGGACCGATCGAGCATCGGCCTGCCGGCGTCGTCGCGTGCCCAGTCGAACGCGAACAGCAGGACGTGAAACCCGGGCGCCATCTCGCGGCATTGCGCGAGCAGCCGATCGGCGAAGCTCTTGTCGGTGCGGCCGGGCGAATTGTCGGTGCACGACGCGTTGACGTAGAGCGTGCGCTGCGCGTAG
>CAZVNC010000351.1:0-3505 GCA_964628305.1 uncultured Ideonella sp. | reverse complement strand
ATGGCCGCGCTGATCCCCAAGCCGAGCATCACGCGCTGGCTCGGCCGCAATGCGCCGTACAGGGTGTCCTATCCGGCTGCAGCGGCCGCGGGTTCGCTGCTGGCGGTGTGCTCCTGCACCATCGTGCCGCTGTTCGCCGGCATCTACAAGAAGGGCGCCGGCCTCGGGCCGGCGATCACCTTCCTGTTCTTCGCACCCGCCGGCAACATCCTCGCGCTGGCCTACACCGGCAGCATCCTGGGGGCGGAATTCGCTTTCGCGCGCTTCGCGCTCAGCCTGTTCTTCGGCATCGGGATCGGCCTGACGATGGCCGTGCTCTTCTGGCGCGATGACGCCAGCCACGACGCGCAGACCGACGCCTTGTTTGCCGAGCAGGCCGACATCGGAGCACCGGCCATCGGCGTACTGCTGTCGCTGATTGCCGTGCTGATCGCCGGCACGCTGAAGCTGTGGCCGTTGACCGCCACGCTCGGCACCGTGACGCTGCCGCTGCCCTGGGCCGAGGCGTGGCAGGCGACGCTGACTGCGTGGGTGCCCTTCGACGCGGCCAAGGGCGAAGAGGGCGTCAGCCTGCAGGGCTCACTGCTGATCCTGTTGCTGGTGCTGATCGGGCTGTCTGCCTGGAAGGGCCTGGAAAACATCGTCGAAGGCGCCAACCGCTGGACGTGGGTGGCATTGGGCCTGGCGGCCGCGACGCTGCTGGTGGCGGCGCTGCGGCTGACGCCAGGCCCTGCGGGTCTGGAAGTCGCGCTCACGGGCCGCGCAGTCGCCGTCGGTTTGGCCATGGCCGCGGTACTGCACTACGCGCGGCGGCTCGATGTGGACGCCTGGCGCGCGTGGCTCTGGGAAGCCTGGCGCTTCGTCAAGCAGATCTTCGTGCTGTTGGTGGTGGGTGTGTTCGTGGTGGGCATCGTCCGGCAACTGATCCAGCCCGAATGGATCCAGAACCTGGCCGGCCGGAACGACCTGCTGGCCAACGTGGTGGCGGTCGTGTTCGGCGTGTTCATGTACTTCCCGACCTTGGTGGAGGTGCCGGTCGCGCACATGTTCCTCGACCTGGGCATGCACCGCGGGCCGCTGCTGGCCTATCTGATGGCCGATCCCGAGTTGAGCCTGCAAAGCATCCTGATGGTGGCCGCCGTCATTGGTCGGCCCAAGACCTTCGCCTACGTCGGCCTGGTGGCAGTGTTCAGCATCGTCGCCGGTCTGGCCTATGGCGCCTGGGTCGACGGCTTTGATTGGGCGTGGATCGTCGGCGGGCTGGGCGCCTTTGTCGGCGTGCTGGTGGCGGCGCTGAGCTGGCTGTTGAGGCAGCGGGCGATACCGGCGCGGGTTTGACAATTTTCGACAAGGAGAGAAGGGATGAAGACCATCAAGATCCTCGGTTCCGGATGTGCCAACTGCAAGAAGCTGGAAGCAGTCGCGCGCGAGGCCGCGAGCAGTGCCGGCATCGAGGCCGAATTCGTCAAGGTCACCGACATGAAGGCCATGTTGGCCTACGACCTGCTGTCCACGCCGGGGCTCGTGATCGACGACAAGCTGGTCAGCAGCGGCCGCATTCCGACACAGGCTGAGGTCCGGCAGTGGCTGGCAGCCTGATTCGAGGCCAAACGCTTCACCCAAGAGGTTGAGCATGTACAAGACCGCCGTGCTCGCACTCGACCTCTCGCCGGCCGCCGAGCCCTTGCTCGAGTGCGCTGCCGAATTGCGGCGCTGGGGCGTGGGCCGACTCATCATCACCCATGTGGTCCGCGTCGGCTATGGCCAGGAACCCGGCGCCATCGAGATGCTGTGAACCGGTCGTACCCGCAGGAGCTTGCATGAAGACTCTGCCCATCGTCTGGAAACGCCTGGTGAGCGAAGGCGCGACCTGCCCGCGCTGCGACTCGACGCAGAAGAGCGTGACCGACGCCGTGGACCAGCTCGAGTCGGCGCTGCAGCCGCTGGGCATCCGGCCCGTGCTCGAGACCCGGATCATCGACGCGGCCACGTTCCGTGCCGACCCCGCACAGTCCAACCGCATCTGGATCGGCGGCCGGCCGATGGAGGAGTGGCTGGGCGCCCGCGCCGGCAGCAGCCCCTGCTGCGAAGTCTGCGGCGACCTGCCGTGCCGCACGATGGAAGTGGATGGCCGCAGCTACGAGGTCATTCCGCAGGACCTGATCGTCAAGGCGGCCGTCATCGCGGCATCGCGCATGATCGGCCCCGAAAGCGCTGCGGCTTCCGCGCCGTGCTGCACGAAGGGCTGCGGCTGAACCCGATGCACGATCCGAAATCTATCTCGCCGCCCGCGCTGTCGCTGCTGCGCGACCCGCCCCGCTTCCTGTTCTTCACCGGCAAGGGCGGCGTCGGCAAGACCTCGCTGGCCTGCGCCTGCGCGCTCGCCCTTGCCGATGCCGGCGAGCGGGTGCTGCTGGTCAGCACCGACCCGGCCTCCAATCTGGACGAGATGCTCGGCGTCGCGCTGTCGGACCGGCCGCGCGCCGTGCCCGGTGCGCCCGGGCTCGACGCGCTGAACATCGACCCCGAAGCCGCGGCCGACGCTTACCGGCGGCGGGTCATAGCGCAGATGCCGGCCGACAGCAGCGAGGCCGATCGCGGCACGGTGCGTGAACAGCTCTCTGGCGCCTGCACTACTGAGATCGCTGCCTTCGACGAGTTCATCGGCCTGCTGGCCGGCGATGCGGACGGCTACGACCATGTGATCTTCGACACGGCCCCCACCGGCCACACGCTGCGCCTGCTGAGCCTGCCCAAGGCCTGGACGGGGTTCCTCGAAGGCAACGACCGCGGCGCATCCTGCCTGGGCCCGCACTCGGGGCTGAAGATGCAGGAGCAGCGTTTCCAAGCCGGTCTGCAGGCACTGGCCGATGGCGGGCGCAGCGCCATCGTGCTCGTGACCCGACCCGACGCGGCGGCTCTGCGTGAGGCGGCGCGCACACACGACGAGCTGCTGGCCCTTGGCCTGGCGAACCAGCGCCTGGTTGTAAACGCCGTGTTCCGTGCCAGCACGGCCGACGACCCGGTCGCCGTCGCGCTGCAGACGCTGGGCGACGAGGCGCTCGCCGCGCTGCCCGACAGCCTGCGCGGCCTGCCGCAGGACCATGTCCCGCTGCGGTCGTTCGACATGATCGGCCTGAGCGCGCTGCGCGACTTGCTCGATCCGAGCGCCGCGCCGACACTGGCCGCCGCGCCGCCAGCGAGCGTACCGGCCGAGGCGCAGCCGCTGCGCGTGCTGGCCGATCAGTTGGCGCAGCAGGATCACGGCCTGGTGATGGTGATGGGCAAGGGTGGTGTCGGCAAGACGACCATCGCGGCGGCGCTGGCGCTGGCGCTGGCCGCGCGCGGCAAGACGGTGCACCTGTCGACCACCGACCCTGCGGCGCATCTGGCGGTGACGCTCGACGGAAGCCTGCCGGGCCTGCAGGTCGACCGCATCGACCCGGTGGCCGAGACGCAGCGCTATGTCGACAAGATCATGGCCAGCCGCGGCCGCGAGCTCGAC
>CAZVNC010000350.1:0-3521 GCA_964628305.1 uncultured Ideonella sp. | reverse complement strand
CGCACCGCCGACGAGCGCCACGAGCTTGGCATCGCGCCGCCAAAGCGGCGCGGCGGGAGAAGCGGATTTCATGGCCCGACTGTATATGCGGCGCGCACGGCGGGGTTACGATAGTGCGCCAAGTTCTATCGAATTCCTGCCAAGTGCCCCGCAGCCCCGCCAAAGGCCGTTCGCCAGCGCGTCGCACGCACCGTGCCATGCGCGCGCCGACCGACGCCGCGCGCTTTGCGCCGACGCCCGAGCGCCCGGTGCGCGCGCACGCGCAGTTCGTCGATCCCAACACCGACATCGCGCCGCACAGCCACCCCTGGGCGCAGGTCGCGATCGCCGCCTCCGGCGTCGCGCGCATCACGGCGGCCGATGCGACCTATCTGGTGCCCGCCTGGCGCGCGATCTGGATCCCGCCCGGCGTCGAACACGTCGTGAGCGTCGTCGAAGCGGCCGAGTTGCTGACGATCTACGTCCTGCAGCAGGATGGCCGAGCGGCGCCGGTCGCCGCCTCGGCGTCCGACTGGCAGCGCTGCCGGGTGCTCGAGGTGACGCCGCTGCTGCGCGAACTCGTGCTTCGGCTGGACAAGGCCGACGACAGCCACGCGCCGCACGCTGCTGCGTGGCTGGCGCGCGAGCGGCGCGTATCCGAACTCGTGCTCGACGAACTCGACCACGCTGCACCGGTGCGGCTCGGCATCGCATTGCCCGCCGACAAGCGACTGCGCGCACTGTGCCAGGCCGTGCTCGACGACCCGCAGCGCCATGCGACGCTCGCCGGTTGGGCGCGCGAAGCCGGCGCGAGCGAACGCACCATCGCGCGCCTCTTTCGCGACCAGCTCGACACCAGCTTCGGCGCATGGCGCCAGCAGGTGCTGCTCGGCCGCGCCCTCACCCTTGCGACGCAGGGCAAGCCGATGGCGTGGATCGCGACCGAACTCGGCTACGCCAGCGCAAGCGCCTTCACCGCGATGGTGCGGCGCTCGGTCGGCGTGTCGCCGCGTCGCTTCTTCGACCGCGAATGAGTCGGGCATGAATTGCGTCAATTGAAGCCACAACGCTGAAAAGCCGGCCACTTGCCGCGCTGTTCGGACTTTGACGCACCCGCGCGCGACGCACACTGGCGGCGATGAACGCCGACTTCGAGTCGATCCACAACCATCACGAGCAGGCGGTGTTCGAGGCGATCCGGTGCGCCGGGCCCGGCTATCCGCTCGTCGCGGGCAACGATTTGCTGCCCGATGTCGCCTGCGTCGCGCTGAACCGCTTGCCGCCGCGCTACATACGCCATCAGGCAGACCTGAGCTTCTATCTCTCGCAGCGCCAGCGCGCCGACGATGCACGCAGCATCAGCGACGCGGTGCGCTTCGCGTTCGAGTTCGCGCAGGCCCGCCGTGCGATGACGGCACGCGGCTGATCGGCGGCCATGGCGCGCCTCAGTCTGCATCGGCGGCAAGTGCGCCCGGCGCGCTATGCTTGCGAGCGCTCGGCCGCAGCCGGCATGGGTCGGCGCCAGAACTCCCAACCCAGATGAACGCATCCACGCCCGAAGGCTCCGATCCCACCGTCTCCCGGCCGCCGAGCCGGGTGAACGATCTGATCGACGGCTGAGGCGACGCGCGCGCAGACGGTGCTTGCGACGCGCTTCGTCGCCAACAAGGACGAGTATCTCGCCCCCGATGCAAGGGACATTGGCCGCGCTGTCGGCGACAACTTGCGCGAGCTGTTCGTCTCCTGCGATCCGGCACCGGCGCTGCTGCAGCAGTTCGACCATGCCCGCCCCGAATTCATCGCGATCCACGATCTCGGCACCAGCGCGTCGCGCAAACTGCTTGCCGACGTCGCTGCGGCGACCGGCCTTGCCGTCAAGAAGCTCGCGATCCGGCGCCAGGGCTACGGCACGACCCTCGCGACCCTCGAGTTCATCGAGTTCCCGGCTGGCGAAGGCGGCGCCCTGCGCATCTACAGCACCGAGGCGGACGCCGACACGGTGGCGCGTCACGGCCTGGCACGCGTACTGCTTGCCTACAGCCGACTCGGCGTGCTGATGGTCGGCGGTTTACCGGCGCATGCGCTGGCGGCGGCGTTCAAACCGTTGCGCGACGACATCATCACCGGCCCGTGGCAGAACCGCGACCTGCTGCTGCTGCCGCTTGCGGCGACCGGCGCGCTCGCCGCGCATAGCGCCGATCTCGGACGCGGCACCGGCGTCACGGTGCGCAGCACGCCGGCCGTGCAGCGGCCGTCGGACGCCTGGAACTTCATCAGCGGCACCTGGAGCCGGCTGCGCGCGCAGATCGCCGCGACCGGCCTTGTCGTGCCGGCGCTCGGCACGACTCGGGCGCCGGCAGCCGCGGCCGCCGCGCCATCCGCAGACACCGCGGCGCCCGCAGCGCCGCCCGCGTTCGGGCCGCACGCCGTCACGCCGACGCTGCAGCCGCTATCGCTGCGGCCAATGCCGCCGCTGCCGGCAGCCGTTGCACAGCGCGCCCAACCCGATGACGCGCTCGCGGCGCAGATGTCGCACTACGTGGAGCAGTTGCACAAGTTGAACGGCATGCTCGACTGCTGCGTGTTCGAGGTGGCGAGCGGCCGCCAGGTCGCGCATGCCGGCGAGATGCCGGATGCGGACAGCCTCGCGTCCGCGGCGACGACGCTGCTCGGCGCGATCGTTCGCACCGGGCGCAGGCTCGGCCTCTCCGCCGAGTCGCCCGAGGCCGCGATCACGCTGGATGCGCGCCACCTCGTGCTGCGCGCCGTGCCGCACCACCCCGAGTTGATGCTGCACGCGGTGCTCGACAAGCAGCACGCCAACCTGACGCTGGCGCGCCTGCAGATCCAGCGCATGGACGACCTGTTCGACGACCACCGCGGCTGAGCCCGCGCCACGGCGCAAGCCGTGACGCGTTGCAGGGCGCTTCAGTGCACGACGCGCTCGAAGCTGAACTCGCCGTTCTCGACGCTCACCGGGATCACGTCCTTCGGGCCGAAGCGGCCTTCGAGGATGAGCTTGGCGACCGGGTTCTCGATCCGCTGCTGGATCGCGCGCTTCAGCGGCCGCGCGCCGAACGCGACATCGAAGCCGGCCTTCGCGAGTTCGGTGAGCGCGGCGGGCGAGACATCGAGTTTCATGTCCATCTTCTCGAGCCGCGCCTCGAGCACCTTGAGCTGGATCTTCGCGATCGCCTCGATGTTCTTCGCGTCGAGCGCGTGGAAGACGACGACCTCGTCGATCCGGTTCAGGAACTCGGGGCGGAAGTGCTGCTTGACCTCGACCCACACCGCGTCGCGAATCTCCTCGCTCGGCCGCCCGGCCATCTGCATGATCTGGTGCGAGCCCAGATTGCTCGTCATCACGATCACGGTGTTCTTGAAGTCGACCGTGCGGCCCTGGCCGTCGGTCAGGCGGCCATCGTCGAGCACCTGCAGCAGCACGTTGAACACGTCCGGATGCGCCTTCTCGATCTCGTCGAACAGGATGACGCTGTAGGGCTTGCGCCGCACCGCCTCGGTCAGGTAGCCGCCTTCGTCAT
>CAZVNC010000349.1:981-3535 GCA_964628305.1 uncultured Ideonella sp. | reverse complement strand
CGTCGGCGAACTCGTCGTCGGCGTGCGGGCCGGCAAACCGGTCTTCCTGCAGGACGTGGCAACCGTCGTCGATGGCCCGCTGCCGCCAGCGCGCTACGTTTGGTACGGCGTCGCCAGCAAAGAAGCAGCCGAATTCCCGGCCGTGACGATCAGCGTCACGAAGAAGCCGGGCGAGAACGCGATCGACGTCGCCGACGCCGTGATGCGGCGCGTCGAAAGCCTGCACAACACAGTCATCCCCGCCGACGTGCAGGTCGCCGAGACGCGCAACTACGGCGCGACGGCGAACGACAAGGCGGTCAAGCTGATCCAGAAGCTGCTGTTCGCGACCGCGGCGGTCGTCGCCCTCGTCTTCATCGCGCTCGGCCGGCGCGAGGCGGCGATCGTCGGCAGCGCGGTGATCCTGACGCTGACGGTGACTCTCTTCGCCTCCTGGGCCTGGGGTTTCACGCTGAACCGGGTGTCGCTCTTCGCGCTGATCTTCTCGATCGGCATCCTGGTCGACGACGCGATCGTGGTGGTGGAGAACATCCACCGCCACCAGCAACTCCACCCGGGCAAGTCGCTCACCGAGCTGATTCCGGGCGCGGTCGACGAAGTCGGCGGACCGACGATCCTCGCTACGCTGACGGTGATCGCGGCGCTGCTGCCGATGGCCTTCGTCTCGGGGTTGATGGGCCCCTACATGAGCCCGATCCCGATCAACGCGAGCATGGGGATGATCCTGTCGCTCGCCGTCGCGTTCGTCGTCACGCCGTGGCTGGCGCGGATCTGGATGAAGGCGATTCCGGCGGCGGACGCGGTAGCCGATGCCGGGCACGGCGCCAAGCCGCACGGCCTGTCGGCCAAGCTCGCGCCGCTCTTTCAGCGCATTTTCGATCCGCTGCTCGACGAGCGGCGCGGCGCGCGCAACCGCGGCTGGCTGTGGCTCGGCGTCGCCGCGCTGATCGCCGTCTCGCTCGCCTTGCCGGCGACCGGGCTGGTCGTCCTCAAGATGCTGCCGTTCGACAACAAGTCGGAGTTCCAGGTCATCGTCGACATGCCGGCCGGGACGCCGGTCGAGAGAACCGCCGCCGTGCTGCACGAACTCGGCGCGCATCTCGCGACGGTGCCCGAGGTGACCGACTATCAGGCCTACGCCGGCACCGCGGCGCCGATCAACTTCAACGGCCTGGTGCGCCAGTACTACCTGCGCAGCGGCGGCGAGGTCGGCGACCTGCAGGTCAACCTGACCGACAAGCACGCGCGCGACGAGCAGAGCCATGCGATCGCGACCCGGGCGCGCCCGGCACTGCAGGAGATCGGCAAGCGCCACGGCGCGAACGTCAAGGTCGTCGAGGTGCCGCCCGGCCCGCCGGTGCTCTCGCCGCTCGTCGCCGAGATCTACGGCCCCGACGAGGCCGGTCGGCGCGAGGTGGCGAAGGCGGTGCGCGGCGTGTTCGAGTCGACCCCGGGCGTCGTCGACATCGACGACAGCAGCATCGCCGACGCGCCGAAGAAGCTGCTGATCGTCGACCGCCGCAAGGCCGCGATGCAGGGCATTTCGCAGCAGGAGATCGTCTCGACGCTGCGCGCCGGCTTCTCGGGCGAGGCGAGCGCCTACCTGCACGACGCGACCAAGTACCCGGCGGCGGCGACGATCGCGCTGCCGCCCGAAAGCCAGGGCGACCTCGACGCGCTGCTGCAGCTCTCGGTGCGCAACGCACAGGGCGAGTTGGTCGCGATCCGCGAGTTGGTGACGGTGAGCGACACGCTGCGCGAGCAGCCTATCCATCACAAGGACCTGCTGGCGGTGAACTACGTCGTCGCCGACATGGCCGGCGCGCAGGACAGCCCGCTCTACGGCATGTTCGAGATGCGCTCGCGGATCGCCGCGCTGACTATGCCGGGCGGCGGCTCGCTGCAGGAGCACTTCATCAGCCAGCCGCTCGATCCGTATCGCGGCTACTCGATGAAGTGGGACGGCGAGTGGCAGATCACCTACGAGACCTTCCGCGACATGGGCGCCGCCTACGCCGTCGGGCTGGTGCTGATCTACCTGCTCGTCGTCGCCCAATTCGGCTCGTACTTGACTCCGCTCATCATCATGGCGCCGATTCCGCTCACGATCATCGGCGTGATGCCCGGCCACGCGCTGCTCGGCGCGCAATTCACTGCCACCAGCATGATCGGCATGATCGCGCTGGCCGGCATCATCGTGCGCAACTCGATCCTGCTGGTGGACTTCATCAACCTGCAGGTGCGCAGCGGCCTGCCATTCAAGCAGGCGGTCGTCGGCTCGGCGGTGACGCGCGCGCAGCCGATCCTGCTCACCGGCCTGGCGGCGATGCTCGGCGCCGTCTTCATCCTCGACGACCCGATCTTCAACGGCCTCGCGATCTCGCTCATCTTCGGCATCCTCGTCTCGACGCTGCTGACGCTCGTGGTGATCCCGGTCCTCTACTACGCCACCTTCCGCCGCCGCTTCGGCGAGCGCTAGGACGGCGACGATTGCGCCAGTCGAGTTCCGTCGCATCGCAGAACGCCTGACGTTCGGATTCGTCGGCGGCGATCA
>CAZVNC010000349.1:0-971 GCA_964628305.1 uncultured Ideonella sp. | reverse complement strand
CATCCTCGTCTCGACGCTGCTGACGCTGGTCGTGATCCCGCTGCTGTACTACGTCGCGTATCGCAATCGTCTGTCCGCTCTCGTTCCCCAACCTCAACCCCAACCTCAAGGAGCCTGAAATGAAATCCTGGCAACTCGTCCGTCTTCTGGCCGGCATCTTCATCCTGCTGTCGCTCGCGCTCGGCATTCCTGAAAGCCCGCTCTTCGTCAGCCAGTGGTGGCTCGCGTTCACCGCCTTCGTCGGCGCGAATCTGCTGCAGAGCGCGCTCACGAAGTGGTGCCTGCTGGAGACGATCCTGCGCAAGCTCGGCGCGCAGCCGGGAGCTTGACGCCATGCATCTCGTCTGCCCCGCCTGCACCGCGACGAACCGCGTGCCCGAGAGCCGGCTGCACGATGGCGCGGTCTGCGGCAAGTGCGGCGCGGCGCTGATGGCAGCCGAGCCGTTCGCGCTGACCGACGCGACGCTGCCCAAGGTCGTCGCTGGCACCGAACTGCCGGTGCTGGTCGACTTCTGGGCCGCATGGTGCGGGCCGTGCCGGCAGATGGCGCCGCAGTTCGAAAGCGCCGCCCGGCAGTTGCCCGACGTGCGCTTCGCGAAGGTCGACAGCGACGCGTCGCCGCAGGCGAGCGCCGCCTACGCGATCCGCAGCATTCCGACCCTGATCCTGTTCGACAAGGGCGCCGAAGTGGCGCGCATCTCGGGCGCGATGGCGGCCGGCGATCTCGTCGCCTGGGTACGCCGGCACACACCGCGGAGGGCCGGCGCGTGAGCCGCGATAGAGGGGCCCCGCGCAGTGGGGATCGAAGCGCGCGAATGCGGCCGAGCCACCGACCGCTTGGTGCCGGGCATTGCGCAGGCCGTGCGGAGGTGGCCGCGTGACGCGGCGCCGTGCCGCAATCGCGCTCGCTGCCGGCGGGCTGGCCGTCGCGGCGCAGCCGGCGCTGGCGACCGATCTGCTCGACGCCTGGC
>CAZVNC010000348.1:0-3535 GCA_964628305.1 uncultured Ideonella sp. | reverse complement strand
GCTACCCGGTGATCATCAAGGCGGCCGGCGGCGGCGGCGGGCGCGGCATGCGCGTCGTGCACACCGAGGCGGCACTGCTCAACGCGGTGCAGACGACGCGCGCCGAAGCCGCCGCGGCCTTCGGCAATCCCGAGGTCTACATGGAGAAGTTCCTCGAGAACCCGCGCCATATCGAGATCCAGGTGCTCGCCGACACGCACAAGGGCGCGGTCTGGCTCGGCGAGCGCGACTGCTCGATGCAGCGCCGCCACCAGAAGATCATCGAGGAAGCCCCGGCGCCGGGGATCGCACGGCGCGTGATCGAGCGCATCGGCGATCGCTGCGTCGCCGCCTGCAAGAAGATCGGCTACCGTGGCGCCGGCACCTTCGAGTTCCTCTACGAAAGGGGCGAGTTCTTCTTCATCGAGATGAACACCCGCGTGCAGGTCGAGCATCCGGTGACGGAGATGGTGACAGGCATCGACATCGTGCAGATGCAGATCCGGATTGCGGCCGGCGAGAAGCTGCCCTTCACGCAGCGCGCGGTGCAGATGCGGGGCCACGCCATCGAATGCCGCATCAACGCCGAGGATCCCTTCAAGTTCACGCCTTCGCCCGGGCGCATCACGAGGTGGCATCCTCCCGGAGGCCCCGGCGTGCGCGTCGATTCGCACGCCTACACGAACTACTACGTGCCGCCCAACTACGATTCGATGATCGGAAAGGTCATCACGCACGGGGACACGCGCGAGCAGGCGATCGCGCGGATGCGTTTCGCGATGGCTGAGACCGTCATCGAAGGCATCTCGACCAACATCCCGCTGCACCGCGAGTTGCTGGTGGACGCGAAGTTCAATGAAGGCGGCACGAGCATCCACTACCTCGAAGGCTGGATCAGCAGCCACCCGCGCTAGGTTCGGGCGCGATGTTCGAACTTGTCCTGCTCGTCCTCGAAGATCGCGTCGAGTGGGCGTCCGATGCGCTGATCGAGCAACTCGGCGCGCTCTCGGTGTCGGTCGAAGATGCGGACGCCGGCACCGCGCAGGAAAGCGCGATCTTCGGCGAGCCGGGCCTGCCGGCGCCGGCGCAAGCCTGGCGGCACTCAATACTGAAGGCCCTGTTCGAGGCCGAATCTGCCGCCCTCGCCGCCGCTTCGGACTTGCTCGACCCGGATGACCCGGTCGGCATCCGGCAGCAGTCGATCACGCCGGTTGTCGACGCGGACTGGGTGCGCCTGACCCAATCGCAGTTCGAACCGGTCGCCATCACGCCCGCGTTCTGGATCGTGCCCTCCTGGCATACGCCGCCGGCTGCGGCGCGACGCGTGATCCGCCTAGATCCGGGCCTTGCGTTCGGCACCGGAACGCATCCGACAACGCGCATGTGCCTGCGCTGGATCGCACGCCAGGCGGCGCTGCGAAAGGCGCCGTGGCCGCGCGTGCTCGACTACGGCTGCGGCTCGGGCATCCTCGCGATCGCCGCCGCGCTGTTCGGCGCCGGGCGGGTCGAGGCGGTCGACATCGATCCGGCGGCGGTCGAATCGACGCGTGTGAACGCCGCGGCAAACGGCGTCGCCGTCCATGCCGGAACGCCCGATGCGGCGCAAGACCGCTTCGACCTGGTGCTCGCCAACATTCTGGCCACGCCGCTGAAGCTGCTCGCTCCGGTGCTGTGCGCACACGTCGAGCCCGGGGGCGATCTGGTCCTCGCCGGCATTCTGGAGCGTCAGGCCGACGAACTCGAAGCCGCCTACGCTCCGCACTGCGCGCTCGAAGTCTGCGACCGCGACGACGGCTGGATCTTGATGACGGGGCGCATGGCATGAGTGCACGCAGGGCCGGAATACGTCCCCGACCTTGTGCGACCCGAAACGCGCGGCATCGGCCAAATCGGTCCCGCGGCCAGCCGACGTGAGCCTCGCGACGCGCTGCACTTCGTGCAACACGGTCTTCCGTGTCGTGCAGGATCAGCTCAAGGTGTCCGAAGGCTGGGTGCGATGCGGGCGTTGCCACGAAGTCTTCAACGCGCTCGAGAGCCTGTTCGATCTGGAGCCTGCAGCTTCTTCGATCGACTCCTCGGCGGCGCCCGCCACGTCAGGCCGCGTGCCTGTCGAGGCGCTGACCGTCGAGCCGGAGGAGGCTGCTTCCCCAGCGCTCGATGCCGCACCCGAGCCCTCGCAGACCGCCCCGCAGCAATCGCCGGCGGCGCCCGCGGACGAACCCGTCTCGACGGCCCACGCGCCCCTGGGGGCCGAGCCGGCCGCCGAGCTCGAGGCGCCCGCGAGGGCGAGTCCGCCTGCGCCGGCCGCCGTCTCGGCGCCGCTTGCGGCCTGGCCGCCGCCCGCGTTCGACGCCACGACGCGATCGGGCTTCAGCAACGCGGAAAAAACGCCCGCGTCGCGCCTCGATGCCCGCGACCGCAACGACTTCGAGGACGCGCGCTTCAACAGCGAGTTGTTCGCCGACGCCGGCATCGAGCCGGCGGCCGACGCGGCCGAGCCCTCGAGCGAAGACGCCGCGCCTGGGGAATCGGTCGAAGCCGCTGCAACGCCCGATTTCCTGCGCCGCGCCGAACAGCGTGCACGCTGGGACCGGCCTGCGGTCGCCGCCGCGATGGCGCTCGCCTGCGGCGTCCTGCTGCTCGTGCTGGCGGGGCAAATGGCCTATCACTTTCGCGACCTTGTCGCGGCAACCTACCCGCAGACGCGCCCGGCCCTGCTTGCGCTGTGCGAGATGGCCGGCTGCCGGATCGAGCCGCTGCGCCGCATCGACGACATCGTGATCGAGAGCAGCGCGCTCACCGGCGCCCCGACAGGCAACGCGATCCGCCTTTCGGTGGTGCTGCGCAACCGCGGTACGCTGCCGCTCGCGATGCCGGCGATCGAGCTGTCGCTGACCGACCCGGCTGGCCAGTTGCTCGCCCGCCGCGCCCTGCTGCCGGCGGATTTCGCAATGGCCGGTGCCACGCTTGCAGCGAGCGCCGAGACACCGCTGCAACTCGTGCTGGCCGTCGACGGCCGGCGACCGAGCGGCTACACGGTCGAACCCTTCTACCCCTGAGCGCCGTCCACCGGCGCGCCCAACTCTGGAGCCTCGCATGCCCGCCCTGATCTGCGGATCCCTCGCTTTCGACACCATCACCGTCTTCCCTGGCCGCTTCGCGCAGCAGATCCTGCCCGACCAGTTGCACATCCTGAACGTCTCGTTCCTCGTGCCGACGCTGCGGCGCGAGTTCGGCGGCTGTGCCGGCAACATCGCCTACACCCTGCGCCACCTGGGCGGCGAACCGCTCGTGATGGCCGCGGTCGGCGCCGACGGCGCGGACTACATCGCGCGGCTTCGCGGCTGGGGCGCGGATACGGAATTCGTCCTGACGGTAGAAGACAGCTACACCGCACAGGCGATCATCATCACCGACACCGACAACAACCAGATCACCGCGTTCCACCCCGGTGCGATGCAGCAGGCGCATCGGACGAGGATCGCCGCGCGCGACGACATCCGGATCGCCATCATCGCCCCCGACGGCCGCGACGCGATGCTGCAGCACGCGGCGC
>CAZVNC010000347.1:0-3545 GCA_964628305.1 uncultured Ideonella sp. | reverse complement strand
CCCCGTGGGCTCACTCCCGCCCGGCGGGACCGGCCGAAGGCCTTAGGGTGCCCCTGTGAGGAACGATGTCATCCTGCGCGTCGTCGCGAAACTGCTGATTCCGTTCATCGCGCTGTTCGCGCTGTACGTGCAGTTCCACGGCGACTTCGGCCCCGGTGGCGGCTTTCAGGCCGGCGTGATCCTCGCCGCGGCCGTCATCTTCTACGCGCTAATCTTTGGCCTGGACGACGCGCGCAAGGTCGTCCCCGAGCCGCTCGTCGAGTCGATGATGGCGATTGGCGTGCTGCTCTACGCCGGCGTCGGCGTCGCCGGGTTGCTGCTCGGCGGCCACTTCCTCGACTACTTCGTGCTCGACCCCGATCCCGTCCACGGCCAGGAGCGCGGCATCTTCTGGGTCGAGGCGGGCGTGTTCGTCACCGTCTCGGGCGTGATGCTCAAGATCTTCTACATGTTCGCCGACCGCGGACGGGCCGACGACGCATGACGGCGGCGCAGTGGGAGACCCTTGCCGGGCACTTCAGCTACTTCGTCACCATTTTCCTGATGATCGCGGGGCTGTTCATCGTCATCGCGCGCGGCAACCTCATCAAGAAGCTGGTCGGCCTGAGCATCTTCCAGACCTCGGTCTATCTGCTCTACATCGCGCCCGGCAAGGTGATCGGCGGCACCGCGCCGGTCATCAGCGACGCGTTCAAGCTCTACTCGAACCCGCTGCCGCACGTGCTGATCCTGACCGCGATCGTCGTCGGCGTCGCGACGCTCGCGCTCGGCCTCGCGCTCGTCGTGCGCATTCGCGAGACCTACGGCAGCATCGAGGAGGACGAGATCCTCGCCCTCGATGTCGCGGCCGACAAGCCCGCGGCGCGCGGACCATGAGCGCGCGAAGCGGCCCCAATCGATGAACCTCACGGCGCACCTGCCGGTGCTGCTGGTCGTCGTGCCGCTGCTCGCGGCGCCGCTCACGGTGCTGCTGCGCCGGCGGTCGGTTGCGTTCGCGCTCGTGCTCGGTGCCAGCTGGCTGACGCTCGCGATCGCGATCGCGCTGCATTCGCAGGTGCAGGCGCACGGCGTCGTGTCGTACGCGATCGGCAACTGGGCGCCGCCGTGGGGCATCGAGTACCGCGTCGACCGCCTGTCGTCCTATGTGCTGATCCTGATCTGCGCCATCGCGTCGGTCGTGCTGCCGTACAGCCGGGCAAGCATCGAGGCCGAGATCGAGCCGCAGCAGCACTATCTCTTCTACACGATGTTCGCGCTGTGCCTGACCGGCCTGCTCGGCATGACGGTCACCGGCGACGCGTTCAACATCTTCGTCTTTCTCGAGATCTCGTCGCTCGCGACCTACGTGATGGTCGCGCTCGCAGCCGACCGGCGCGCGCTGCTCGCCGCCTACCAGTACCTGATCATGGGGACGATCGGCGCGACCTTCGTCGTCATCGGCGTCGGGTTGCTGTACCTGATGACGGGCACGCTCAACCTGGCCGACATGGCCGAGCGCCTCGTGCCGCTGCGCGGCACGCGGCCGGTGCTCGCGGCGCTCGCGTTCCTGACCGTCGGGCTCTCGATCAAGGCGGCCGTCTTCCCGCTCCATCAGTGGCTGCCGAACGCCTACGCCTATGCGCCATCGGCGGTGACCGCGTTCGTCGCCGGGACGGCGACCAAGGTCGCGCTCTATGTGCTGATGCGCTACTACTTCACGGTGTTCGGCGAGACGCAGGTGCTTGCCCGCCTGCCGATGCAGCAGATGCTGCTCGTGCTCGCGCTGGCCGGCATGTTCGGCGCGTCGACCGTCGCGATCTTCCAGACCGACCTGAAGCGGCTGTTCGCGTACTCGAGCGTGGCCCAGGTCGGCTACATCATCCTCGGCCTGTCGTTCGGCAGCGCGACCGGCCTCGCCGCCGGGATCGTGCATCTGTTCAACCACGCGGTGACGAAGGGCGCGATCTTCATGCTGCTCGGCGCGGTGACGGCGGCGCTCGGCGGCGCTGGCCTCGCCCGCATCCAGGGGCTCGGGCGGACGATGCCGTGGGCGAGTCTGGGAATCGTGATCTGCGGCCTGTCGCTGATCGGCGTGCCGGGGACGGCTGGCTTCATCAGCAAGTGGGTGCTGGTGCAGGCTGCACTCGAGCGCCGCCAATGGTGGCTCGTGTTCATGATCGTCGGCTCGTCGCTGCTCGCGATCGTCTATGTCTGGCGCTTCGTCGAGGCGGCGTATTTCGGCACGGCGCCGGCCGACGCGCCGCCGCCCGCCCGGCTGCGCTGGCAACTCGTCGCACCGTCGGCGGTGCTCGTCGCGGCGACCGTCTACTTCGGCATCGACACCTCGTTCACGCTCGACGCGGCGACGGCCGCCGCGAACCAGTTGCTCGGCACGGCGCGCTGATGGACACCGCCGCCGCTTTGCTCGCCGCGCTGCTCGGTCCACTCGCGGGGGCGGTGCTGATCGCGCTTTGCGGGCGGCGGCCGAACCTGCGCGAAGGCGTGACGCTGGCGACGGCCGCGCTGCTCTTCTACGTCGTCGCCTCGTTGCTGCCCGCAGTGCTCGCCGGAGCGCAACCGGCGCTCGCGTTGATCGAAGTGATGCCGGGCCTCGCGCTCGCGTTTCGCGTCGAGCCGCTGGGGATGCTCTTCGCGCTCGTCGCGTCCGGCCTGTGGATCGTCAACTCGGTCTACTCGATCGGCTACATGCGGGCCAATGCCGAGGCGCACCAGACGCGCTTTTACGTCTGCTTCGCCCTCTCGCTCGCGGCGACGATGGGGATCGCGATGGCGGCGAATCTGTTCACCCTGTTCCTGTTCTACGAGGCGTTGACGCTCGTCACCTACCCGCTTGTCGTCCATGCCGGCAGCGGCGCTGCGCGCGCCGGCGGGCGCGTCTATCTGGGCCTGCTGATGGGGACGTCGATCGTGCTCATGCTGCCGGCGATCATCTTCACGATGATGGTGGCCGGGACGACCGATTTCACCGCCGGCGGCGTGCTCGGCGGCAAGCTCTCCGGCGCGGCGCTCGGCGCGCTGCTCGCGCTCTACATGTTCGGCATCGGCAAGGCGGCGCTGATGCCGTTTCACCGCTGGCTGCCGGCGGCGATGGTCGCGCCGACGCCGGTCTCGGCGCTGCTGCATGCGGTGGCCGTCGTGAAGGCCGGCGTGTTCTGCGTCGTCAAGGTGACCGTTTATATCTTCGGCGTCGAGCAGCTCGCGACCGAGACCAACGTCTACTGGCTCGCGGTCGTCGCCGGCTTCACGATCATCGCGGCATCGATCGTCGCGCTGCGTGCCGACAACCTGAAGCGCCGGCTCGCCTATTCGACCGTCAGCCAGCTCGCCTACATCGTGCTTGGGATGGCGATCCTCGCGCCGCTGTCGATCGTCGGCGCGGTGCTGCACATCGCGGCGCATGCGCTCGGCAAGATCACGCTCTTCTTCGCCGCCGGCGCGATCTACACCGCGGCGCACAAGACCAAGGTGAGCCAGCTCGACGGTATCGGCCGGCGCATGCCGTGGACGATGGCCGCGTTCGCGGTCGGCGTACTGTCGATGATCGG
>CAZVNC010000346.1:0-3553 GCA_964628305.1 uncultured Ideonella sp. | reverse complement strand
AGGGACAGCAAGAAGTACCCCGAGCGCCTGAAGGAAGCGCTCGAATCGACCGGCGAGACCGATGCTCTTGTCGTCATGGGCGGCGCGGTGCACACGATTCCCGTCACGGTCGCGTGCTTCGAGTTCGATTTCATGGGCGGTTCGATGGGATCGGTCGTCGGCGAGCGTTTCGCGCGCGGCGTGGGCGCCGCGATCGAGCAGAAGACGCCGTTCATCAGCTTTGCCTCTTCAGGCGGCGCGCGGATGCAGGAGGGCCTGCTGAGTCTGATGCAGATGGCCAAGACGAATGCCGCGCTGACCCATCTGGCAAAGGCAAGGCTGCCCTACATCAGCGTGCTGACCGACCCGACCATGGGCGGTGTTTCGGCCGGCTTTGCGTTCCTCGGCGACATCGTGATCGCCGAGCCGCAAGCCCGGATCGGTTTTGCCGGAGCGCGCGTGATCGAGAACACGGTGCGCGAAAAGCTGCCCGAGGATTTTCAGCGCAGCGAGTTCCTGCTGAAGAAAGGGGCGCTCGACATGATCGTCGATCGGCGCGAGTTGCGTGGCGTCATCGCGCGTGCGCTGGCGATCCTGCAGCGTCAAAGTGCGGATGCGGTGGCCTGATTGCGCAGCATGAATTCGACGGCTCGTTCCGCCGCCGACGCCGGTCCCGAGGGCGGGCGATAACGGCGCAACGTGCCCTTGCCGACATCGCTTTCTGAATGGCTCGCCCACTGCGAGCGCCTGCACCCCCGAACCATCGATCTGACGCTCGAGCGGGTGCAGATCATGCTCCAGCGAATGGCGCTGCGGATCCACGCGCCGCTCGTCACGATCGGCGGAACGAACGGCAAGGGGTCGAGTTGCGCGATGCTGGAGGCGATCGCGCTGCAGGCCGGCTACCGCGTCGCGCTGCACACCTCGCCGCACCTCGTGCACTTCGAGGAGCGTTGCAGGATCAACGGTGCGGCCGTGCGCGCCGAGGCGCTGCTGCCGCACTTCGAGGCGGTGGAGGGCGCGCGTGGCGACCTGCAACTGACCTTCTTCGAATTCACGCTGCTCGCGATCGTGCGGCTCTTCGCCTCCGAGGCGCCGGACCTGGTGATTCTCGAGGTGGGACTCGGTGGGCGCTTCGACGCGGTGAACGCGTTCGATGCCGATTGCACCGTGATCACGAGCATCGCCCTCGACCACATGGCCTACCTCGGCACGACGCGCGAAGCGATCGGATTCGAGAAGGCAGGCATCATGCGCGCCGGCCGCCCGGCCATCGTGAGCGACCCGGTGCCGCCGCAAAGCGTGATCGACCACGCGCGTGCGATCGGCGCCGATCTCTGGCTCTCGGGGCGCGACTTCAGGTTCGAAGGCGACCGCCAGCAATGGAACTGGTTCGGCCGCGAGCGCCGTTACACCGGGCTCGCGCATCCGGTGTTGCGCGGCGCGAACCAGTTGCTCAACGCGGCGGGCGTGCTGGCGGCTTTCGAGGCGCTGCGCGATCGCCTTCCAATCACGGCACAGGCGATCCGCGTCGGTCTCGCACGGGCCGATCTGCCGGGTCGCTTCCAGATCGTTCCGGGGCAGCCCACGCTGGTGCTCGATGTCGCACACAACCCGCATGCGGTCGCGACGCTGGCGCAAAACCTCGACCAGATGGGCTTCTTCCGGCGCACGCACGCCGTGTTCGGCGCGATGCAGGACAAGGACGTCGCCCAGATGTTGTGCCGCACGGCTGCGCTCGTCGATGTCTGGCACTTCACCGATCTGCCAACGCCGCGTGCGATCAGCGCGCAGGCATTGCAGACCCTGCATGCCGAACTCGTGACTGCCGGCGAGTGCAAGGGCCCGGCCGGGGCGACGGTCGAGTGCCACGCCTCGCCCGCGTCTGCATTGCGCAGCGCGCTCGCCGCGGCGGACCCCGCTGATAGAATCGTCATCTTCGGTTCCTTCTTCACCGTCGGCGGTGTGATCGAGGAACTGCAGGCCGCGAGGTCCGCCAGGAATCCGGCCTGAGCCTTCGGGGATGCAGCGAGACCGAACGCCGGCTATGCCCGATCGGCCCCGGCGTCTCATGGAATCGATTCACCGCCTCGTGCTTGCGCCTCCGGTCCGCGGTTCGCCCTCGTGTTGCCCTCTCCTCTGCGCCGCTCCTGATGGACCTGCTGTCGGCATTCAAGCGTAAGAAGCCCGCTGCTCCCGAAGCGGGCGACAGCGTGCAATCGGCACGGACCCGGGCGCGTCAGCGCTTGATTGGCGCGGCCGTGCTGGTTCTTGCGGGAATCATCGGTTTTCCACTCCTGTTCGAGACCGAGCCGCGGCCGCTTCCGGTCGACGTGCCGATCGAGATCCCCTCCAAGGAAGGCGCAGTTCCTTTGGCGCTGCCGGCGCCGGCGGTTGCGCAGGCCGATTCGAAGCCTGCGCCCAAGACCGCGCCGGCGAGCGAGAACGTGATCGATGAGACCGCCGCCGACGAAGGGCGCGAAGTCAAGCCGCCGGCCGTGGGTGCGTCTGCCGCGATGGCCGCCGTGTTGCCGGCACCAAAGGCAGTCGCCGCGGACGATGAGACGCCAGGCAAGCAACCCGCCGCGCCGTCCAAGGCCGACGCCGGCGTCAGCGCGGCGGCGGCCGATGCAGCGCGCGCGAAGGCGCTGCTCGAAGGCAAGCCCGTGGCCTCCGCCGATGCGCCGCCCTCGGCGGCCGGCTCGGCACGCTTCGTCGTTCAGGTTGGTGCGTTCACCGACCCCGCTGCGGTCAAGTCGACGCGCGCAAAGGTCGAGCGGCTCGGGCTCACGACCTACACCCAGGTTGCGCAAACGTCGGCCGGCGCGCGCACCCGCGTTCGCGTCGGACCGTTCTCGACCCGCGCCGAGGCCGAGCGCGCTGCGGCACGCATCAAGGCTGCCGACCTGCCGACCGTGATCCTTGCGCTGTGAGCGATCGCCTGCGGCGCATGGACTGGGCGAACATCAACGGCTTGTCGCTCAACGGTCCCGACCTTGCGATGCTTGCGTGGCTGATTCTGTCGGTGCTGATCGGTGTTGTGCGGGGCCTGGTGTTCGAGCTGATTTCGCTGCTCGGCTGGGCGGTCGCATTCTTCGGGGCCTTCTGGCTGGCGCCGTTGCTGGCGCCCCACCTGCCGATCGGTGGAAGCGAGAGTGCAGCCCTGAGGGAGGTGATCTCGTTTGGCTGCGCCTTTCTCGCGATCTTGGTACTCTGGGGTCTGGCTGCGCGCCTGATGCGGTTGATGCTGCATGCAACCCCGCTGCGGCTGCCGGATCGGGTGCTCGGCGCAGGTTTCGGATTCGCGCGCGGCGTCGTCGTGCTGTTGCTGGTTGCGATCGTGGTCGGCGTGACGCCGCTCGAGACGTCCCACGCCTGGCAGCGCTCCCGGATGGCGCCGTGGTTGAATAGGGCGCTCGAACAGATTCATCCGTTGCTGCCGCAGGGGCTCGCCCTGCATCTGCCGGCGCCAGTCTGACGGCTTGAACTGAAGGACGTTCCATCATGTGCGGCATCGTCGGTGTGATATCGAAAGCGCCCGTCAACCAGTTGCTCTACGACGCGCTGCTGCTGC
>CAZVNC010000345.1:2151-3568 GCA_964628305.1 uncultured Ideonella sp. | reverse complement strand
CGCCGCCGACCGGCGCGCCGTCCTCGCAATCGAGCGTGACGTCGAACACCGGCCCCAGTTCGGCCTGCAACTGGAGGCTCTTGCGCATGCGCGCCTCGACACCGGCGTAGTGATCGCACACCGGCAGCGACGGGGCGAGGTCGCCGGCGCCGAACAGCACCTCGCGCGCACGGACCGCCCGGCGCGCGGCCTGCGTCCCGCGCGGCTTGCGGGCGCTTGCTTTCTCACCGTGCGCGGCGGACGCGCTCATCGAGGAGTTTTCAGAGCAGGTGTTTGACGCCGTCCTGCTCGCCGAGGAGTTCGTCGAGCGTCACCTTGATGCGCTCCTGGCTGAAAGCGTCGATCGGCAGGCCCTCGACCAGCTTGTATTCGCCTGCGTCGCAGGTGACCGGAAAGCCGAACATCACGTCCTTCGGGATGCCGTACTGGCCGTCCGACGGGATGCCCATCGTGACCCACTTGCCGTTCGTTCCGAGCGCCCAGTCGTGCATGTGATCGATCGCCGCATTTGCCGCCGACGCCGCCGACGACACGCCGCGAGCGGCGATGATCGCCGCGCCGCGCTTGCCGACGGTGGGCAAGAAGGTGTCGGCGTTCCAGGCCGGGTCGCCGATCATGTCCTTCACGCCCTTGCCGTCTATCGTCGCGAAGCGGTAGTCGGCGTACATCGAAGGCGAATGGTTGCCCCAGACGCAGAGCTTCTCGATCGCGGCGACCGGCTTGCCGGTCTTGGCCGCGACCTGGCTCAGCGCGCGGTTGTGATCCAGGCGCAGCATCGCCGTGAAGTTGCGCCGCGGCAGGTCGGGCGCGCTCTTCATCGCGATGTAGGCATTGGTGTTGGCCGGATTGCCGACGACGAGCACTTTCACGTTGCGTTTGGCGACCGCGTTCAGCGCCTTGCCCTGGGCGGTGAAGATCTCCGCGTTCACGGCGAGCAGTTCGGCGCGCTCCATCCCCGGACCGCGCGGGCGCGAGCCGATCAACAGCGCGTAGTCGGCGTCCTTGAACGCCGTCATCGGGTCGCCGTGCGCCTCCATGCCGGCGAGCAGCGGGAAGGCGCAGTCCTGCAGTTCCATCATCACGCCCTGGAGCGCCTGCTGGGGTTTCTCCATCGGCACTTCGAGCAGACTCAGGATGACGGGCTGGTCCTTGCCGAGCATTTCGCCCGAGGCGATCCGAAACAGGATGGCGTAGCCGATCTGGCCGGCCGCGCCGGTGACGGCGACACGAACGGGGGACTTGCTCATGGGGAACTCCGGTGCGTTTGAAGGGGCGTCCGCGGCCGCGCGTGAGACGGGCTGCGCTGGATGCGAAGTGTAGCCAATCGGCGCCGCGAGCGCCCATCGAATGCCGAGTCTTACATCTTATATAAGATATCTTGCAACATTTTGTGGACGGCCGGGCGCGGCTGTGCTGC
>CAZVNC010000345.1:0-2141 GCA_964628305.1 uncultured Ideonella sp. | reverse complement strand
TCCGGTGCGTTTGAGGGGAGGTCTGCTTCCGCCGGCGAGGCGGGCTGCACTGGATGCGAAGTGTAGCCAATCGGCGCTGCGGCCGTTCATCGAGGCGTGAACTCTTCTGTCTTATATAAGACATATTTCAACATTATCTGGACGGCCGGGCGCGGCTGTGCTGCAATCCGTGCATGCCAGCCCCTCTGCAAGCCGCAGGCAACGCCCAGGCGAGCCCGGCCGCGCGCGACGCGGCGCCCGCATTCAGCCCGCTCTATCAGCAGATCAAGGTGCTGCTGACGCAGAGCCTGCAGGGCGGGGAGTGGCGCCCGGGCGAGCTGATTCCGAGCGAACTCGAACTCGCGGCGCGCTTCAAGGTCAGCCAGGGCACCGTGCGCAAGGCGATCGATGCGCTCGCCGACGACAACCTGCTCGTGCGCCGGCAAGGCAAGGGCACGTTCGTCGCGACACACGCCGAGCAAGAGGTGCGGTTTCGCTTCCTGCGCCTGGTCCCTGACAACGGCAAGCCCGGCGGAATGGCACGCCGCTTCATCGACTGCCGACGCCAGCGCGCACCGGCCGATGTCGCGCGCGCCCTCGCACTCAGGGCGGGCGATCCGACCTTGCAGGTGCGCCGCGTGCTCTCGTTCGAGGGCCGGCCGGTCGTGCTGGACGACATCTGGCTGCCGGGCCAGGCCTTCAAGGGCCTGACCGCGGAGCGCCTGAGCGAGTACCGGGGGCCGATGTACCGGCTGTTCGAATCCGAGTTCGGTGTGCGCATGATCCGTGCCGACGAAAGGCTGCGCGCCGTCGGCGCGGACGCGGAGTCGGCAGCGCTGCTCGACGTCGCGCCGGGCGCCCCGCTGCTCAGCGTCGAGCGGCTCGCGTTCACCTATGGCGACCGGCCACTCGAACTGCGGCGCGGCCTGTACAACACGAGCGCGCACTACTATCGAAACGAGTTGAACTGAGCGCGGCTGGGCTTGCCGGCAACGGTGACAGGGGCAAGCTTCGGCGGCGACGCTGCTGCGTTGCAATAAAATGCCATGGTTTGGCGCGCTGCTTCTGACACTTCTGACTGGAACGTTCATGGCCGAGACCGCAAAGACCAGACCCGGAACGATGCATCTGTGGGAAGCCACGCAATACCGGATGCCGCTCGCGGCCCTCGTCTCGATCCTGCACCGCGCAAGCGGGCTGCTGCTCTTCCTGCTATTGCCGTTCATCGTCTGGATGTTCGATGCGAGCGTCACCTCCTAGGTGTCGTTCGACGGCTTCAGGTCGGTCTTCATCGCGGGGGCGTGGTTCCTGCCCGCATGGTTGGTCAAGCTCGTCGTGCTGGCGCTGATCTGGGCCACGCTGCATCACATCATCGCCGGACTGCGCCACGTGTTCATGGACATCACGCACCGCGTCGACAAGGACTTCGGCCGCCGCACGGCCGCCTTCACGCTTGGCCTGAGCCTGCTGCTCACGCTCTTGCTCGGCGCCAAGTTGTTCGGCCTGTATTGATTTGATGCTTGATGCGGGCGTACAAGGTTCGCACCGACCCGGATTCACGCGGAGACCTCACCCCATGACCCAGAACTTCGGCACCAAGCGCCTCGTCGTCGGCGCCCACTACGGGATGCGCGACTGGCTCGCGCAACGCATCACGGCGCTGCTGATGGCGCTCTTCACGCTCGTCGTGCTGATCCAGGTGCTGATGCCCGGAGAACTCGGCTACGAGCGCTGGGCCGGCATCTTCGCGCCGACGTGGATGAAGTCGCTCGCCTTCGTCGTCATCCTCGCGCTCGCCTGGCACGCCTGGGTGGGGGTGCGCGACGTGTTGATGGACTATGTCCATGCCACCGGCGTGCGCCTGCTGGCGCAGGTTTTCACGATCGTCTGGCTGCTCGCGTGCGCGGGCTGGGCGCTGCAGGTTCTCTGGAGACTGTGATGTCGTCAACTTCGAAGCTCGCCCGTCGCAAGTTCGACGTCGTCATCGTCGGCGCCGGCGGATCGGGCATGCAGGCCTCGTTGCGCCTGGCGCAGGCCGGATTGAGCGTCGCGGTGCTCACGAAAGTGTTCCCGACGCGTTCGCACACCGTCGCCGCGCAGGGCGGCATCGGCGCCTCGCTCGGCAACATGAGCGAGGACAACTGGCACTACCACTTCTACGA
>CAZVNC010000344.1:0-3585 GCA_964628305.1 uncultured Ideonella sp. | reverse complement strand
CTGCTGCTGACCTTCGGCCTGGCGCTCATCCTGGAGGGGCTGTTCCGCAACGAGTACGGCGCCTCCGGCCTGCCTTACGCGATCCCGCCGCAGCTCGGCGGCGGAACCAATCTGGGCTTCATGTTCCTGCCCAACTACCGCGGCTGGGTCATCGTCGCCTCGCTGGTGATCTGCCTCGCGACCTGGTACGTGATCGAGCGCACCCGGCTCGGCGGCTATTTGCGCGCCGCGACCGAGAACCCGCAATTGGTGCAGGCCTTCGGCATCAACGTGCCGCGCATGATCACGCTGACCTATGGCTTCGGCGTCGCGCTGGCGGCGCTGGCCGGCGTGATGGCGGCGCCGATCTACCAGGTCAGCCCGCAGATGGGTTCACACCTGATCATCGTCGTCTTCGCGGTGGTGGTGATCGGCGGCATGGGCTCGATCCTCGGCGCCATCGTCACCGGCTTCGGGCTCGGGCTGCTCGAGGGTCTGACCAAGGTCTTCTACCCCGAGGCGTCGACAACGGTGATCTTCGTCGTCATGGCGATCGTGCTGCTGCTGCGGCCAGCCGGCCTGTTCGGGACCCAGAAATGAACGCTTCGTCCGCGGTGTCCGACAAGCGCGCGGACATGATCGCCTTCGCCGTGCTGGCCCTCGTGCTGGCGATCGCGCCGGCCGTTGTCTATCCGGTGTTCATGATGAAGGTGATGTGCTTCGCGCTGTTCGCGTGCGCCTTCAACCTGCTGCTGGGTTTCGGCGGCCTGCTCTCGTTCGGCCACGCGATGTTCATCGGCTCGGCGAGCTACGTTTGCGCGCACGCGGCCAAGGTCTGGGGATTCACGCCCGAACTGGCGATCCTCGCCGGCACCGCCAGCGCGGCGCTGCTCGGCTGGCTGTCCGGAATGCTTGCGATCCGCCGCCAGGGCATCTACTTCGCGATGATCACGCTCGCGCTGGCGCAGATGGTGTTCTTCTTCAGCCTGCAGGCGCCGTTCACCGGCGGCGAGGATGGCATCCAGGCGGTGCCGCGCGGCCGCCTGTTCGGGCTCATCGAACTCGACCAGCCGCTCGCCATGTACGCGGTCGTGCTGGCGATCTTCCTCGGCGGCTTCGGCCTCATCTACCGCATCATCCACTCGCCCTTCGGCCAGGTGCTGAAGGCGATCCGCGAGAACGAGCAGCGCGCCATCTCGCTCGGCTACGACACCGACCGCGTCAAGCTCGTCGCCTTCGTCCTCAGCGCCACGCTGGCCGGTCTGGCCGGCGCGACCAAGGCGATCGTGTTCCAGCTCGCTTCGCTGACCGACGTGCACTGGGCGATGAGCGGCGAGGTCGTGCTGATGACGCTGCTCGGCGGCATGGGTACCGTCTTCGGCCCGGTGGTCGGCGCGGCGCTGATCGTCACGATGCAGAACTACCTGGCGCAGCTCGGCGCCTGGGTCACCGTGGTGCAGGGGGCGATCTTCGTCATCTGCGTGCTCGCGTTCCGGCGCGGCTTCGTCGGCGAACTAATCGCCTGGCGCGAGCGCAGACGGGCCGGCCGCTGACGCCAGGGCGCGGGCGCAGGCGGCCGTCGGTGCCTTGCAACGACAGGGGCTCGCGTGGTCTCGATTCGACCCTGGTGGGGCCTGTTCGGCGCATGGCTCATCGCAATTCATGCGCACGCCGACAGCGGATCGCGCAGCAACGTCTTCAACGACCCTTTCGTGCAGGTGACCGCAGGCCTGCCGGACTGTCCGGTTCCGGACGCTCCAGGAGTGACGGCACAGGAGGCGCGCGAACTCGCGCACGACCGATCACAGCGCGGCGTCAGTTGCTGGCTTGCCGGGCGCTGCCGGCTTGCTAACGCCTACCTCTACGACGCCGAGATCATCCCGCGCGTGCAGCAGGCCTTGCGCTACAGCGGGCGCTTCGCGGGCACCAGCATCTGGGCCGCCGGGCAGCGCCGATTCGTCTGGCTGCAGGGCTGCGTCGCGAGTGCAGAGCAGGCAGCCGAGGCCGAGCAACTCGTGCGCCAGATCGACGATGTCGAGGGCGTCGTCAACCAGTTGATGACCGGCACCGGCGGCACGCCGGCCTATCGCGTCGCGCCGCGCTGACGCCGGCAGGGCGGTCAGTCGCCGAACAGATCGGCCGCCGCGTCGCCCTTCGGCGGCGCAACGCCCAGGTGGCGGTACGCGGCGAGCGTCGCGATGCGCCCGCGCGGTGTGCGCTGCAGATAACCCTGCTGGATCAGGAACGGCTCGATCACGTCTTCGATCGTTCCGGCCTCTTCGCCGATCGCGGCGGCGACGTTGTCGAGCCCGACCGGGCCGCCGTCGAAGCGGTGGATGACGGCTTCGAGCAGCTTGCGGTCCATCACGTCGAAGCCCTTGGCGTCGACGTCGAGCATCGCGAGCGCGCTTTCGGCAAGCGCCTTGCCGATCCGGCCATCGCCCTTCACGTCGGCATAGTCGCGCACCCTGCGCAGCAGTCGGTTCGCGATGCGCGGCGTGCCGCGCGAGCGGCGCGCGATCTCGAACGCGCCGTCGGCATCCGTGGCCACCTCGAGCAGTCCGGCCGAGCGGGAGACTATCGCCGCGAGTTCCTGCGCCGAGTAGAACTCGAGCCGGGCGACGATGCCGAAACGGTCGCGCAGCGGGTTCGTCAGCATGCCGGCACGCGTCGTCGCGCCGACCAGCGTGAACGGCTGCAACTCGAGCTTGATCGAGCGCGCGGCCGGGCCCTCGCCGATCATGATGTCGATCTGGTAGTCCTCGAGTGCCGGATACAGAATCTCTTCGACGACCGGCGACAGGCGGTGGATCTCGTCGATGAAGAGGACGTCGTTGCGCTCGAGATTGGTCAGGATCGCGGCCAGGTCCTTCGGCTTTTCGAGCACCGGGCCCGAGGTCTGGCGCAGCTTGACGCCGAGTTCGTTCGCAATGATGTGCGACAGCGTCGTCTTGCCGAGGCCGGGCGGGCCGAACAGGAGTACATGATCCATCGCCTCGCCGCGCTTTCTTGCCGCGCCGATGAAGATCTCGAGCTGCTCGCGCGCCTTCGCCTGGCCGACATATTCCCGCAGTCCCTTGGGCCGCAGCGCGCGCTCGATTGCCGCCTCGTTCGGCGACAGCGGCGCCGCGCCGACCATGCGCGCCGCGCCCGGCGACGCCGCGGCGAAGTCGTCGATCTGGATGCTCATGGCGCATTATCGCGGCGCCCGAACGCGCGCGGCGCGGACGCACACCTTGCGCAGCGCGTACGGCGAAGGATCCGAACTATCGCGCCAGCGCGCGCAGCGCGAGCTTGATGCCGTCGCTGACGCCGATGTCGGCCGCCAGCGCCTTGCACGCGGCAGCCGCCTCGCGCTCGCTGTAGCCGAGTGCAAGCAGGGCCTGCAGGATGTCGGCGTGGCTGCCGGCGGCGGGTGCTGCGGGACGCCCAAGATCGACGCCGAGCTTGCCCTCGAGTTCGAGTAGCAGCCGCTCGGCGGTCTTCTTGCCGATGCCCGGCACCTTCACGAGGCGCGCCGCATCCTGCAGGCTCACCGCCTGCGCGAGTTCGGCGACCGAAAGGCCGGACAGGATCGACAGCGCGGTGCGCGGCCCGACGCCCGAG
>CAZVNC010000343.1:0-3594 GCA_964628305.1 uncultured Ideonella sp. | reverse complement strand
TCCGCAAGAAGGGCATCGAGGTGCTGCTGCTCATCGACCGCGTCGACGAGTGGATGCTCTCGCACCTGTACGAATTCGACGGCAAGCCTTTGCAAAGTGTCGCCCGCGGCGGCGTCGATCTCGGCAAGCTGCAGGACGAGGAAGAGAAGAAGCAGGCCGAGGCCGCTTCCGAAGCCTTCAAGCCGGTGCTGGAAAAGCTGAAGCAGGCGCTGAAGGACCGCGCGAAGGACGTGCGCGTGACGACCCGCCTCGTCGATTCGCCGGCCTGCCTCGTCGTCGAGGAGGGCGACATGAGCGGCCACCTCGCGCGCCTGCTCAAGCAGGCCGGGCAGGCTGCGCCGGCGACGCAGCCGGTGCTCGAAGTCAACCCCGAGCACGCGCTCGTCAAGCGCCTGGACGGCAGCGCGCACTTCGACGATCTGGCCAACATCCTCTTCGATCAGGCGATGCTCGCCGAGGGTGGCCAGCTCGACGATCCGGCCGCCTATGTGCGGCGCGTCAACGCGATGCTTGTCGGCTGATCGGCCGCGGACGAGTGCGCCGGCGCGGCGGCTACGCCATGCTGGCGCCGATCATCCGGTGGAAGTGGTGCACGCCGGCTTCGCGCGTCGGCGAATAGCGGCCTCGGTCGTAGAAGCGCGAACGCAGGCCGCGCTGCACGGCGACGACGACGGCCTCGTCCTCCAGCTCGACCTCGTCGAGCGCCCCGCCGGCGCCGGCGCCGAGCCTCGACGCATCGCGCACGTACGAACGGAACAGCACCCGCGTGCGGGCCGGCGCCAGCGGCACGACGAGGTTGAGCGACAGCCCCCAGGGGTAGAAGTTCAGCATCAGGTTCGGGAACACCCACCAGTAGTAGGCGGCGATGCGCCGGCCATGCTCCGGCGACGCCGCCGGCAGGTCGTCGAACGCCGGTTCGCCGGGGCGCGCCGCAGCGAGTTGCAGCGTCGCGTGCGGATGCGACTCGTGGCGGTAGTCGGCCAGGTCGAGCGTGGCCGACAGCCCGGCGTGGACGAAAGGGATGTGCAGGCTTTCGAGGTAGTTCTCGACATACAGCGCCCAGTGGGCGTCGAACTCGTAGTCGCGGCTGCGCGCCGCGTCGGGCACGAATTCGGACCACGGCAGCCAGCCGAGACGATGCTCGACCGGCGCGAAAACCTCCTCGAACGGCGCCGCGGGGGCGACCGACGCGAACGCGAGCAGGCCACCGAGGTCCGCGAACGGCACCGGTGGCAGGTCGTCGGCCGGCGAGGGGAAGTCGTGCGCGCCCTCGAACGCGGGCATGAAGCGCATCCGGCCATCGAGGTCGAAGCGCCGCGAGTGGTAGCCGCAGCGGATCTGCGTCGTGCCGCGGCACGGCGCGCGCACGAGCGGATTGCCGCGATGCGTGCAGACGTTCGACAGGCAGCGCAGCGCGCCGCCGGCGTCGCGCGCGAGCAGCACGGGTTCGTCGAGGTGGCCCGGTAGCAGCGTGCGCGGCGACAGCGATCCGGGCTCGGCCAAATCAGTGAGCTCGCCGATCCACTGCCAGCTGCGCGCGAAGACGCGTTCGCGCGCGAGATCGAACATCGCCGGGTCGAGGTAGAACGCCTTGCCCAGCGTGCGCGCGCGCGTCACGTCGGCATCGACGGCGAGCGTGGCGGCGGGCGGATCGCCAGAACGTCCTGCGTGCATGCGCCGGATGATCGCATGCGGCCACTCAGCCTCTGAGCCCCTCAGTCGCCGCCGAGCGCGGCCCGCACGCTCGCCGCTGTCAATGCGGGCGAGCACTCCTCCAGAAAGCGGTACGCGAAGCCGCGCAGATAGTGCCCGCGCCGCAACGCGAGGAGTGCCGCGTTGCGCTCGAACAGGTGCGACGCGTCGAGGCAGCGCAGCCCGTGGTCGCGCTGCGCGTCGAACGCCATCGAGGCGAGGATGCCGACGCCGAGCCCGACCTCGACGTAGGTCTTGATCACGTCGGCGTCGAGCGCCGCCATCACGATGTCGGGCACGAGCCCGGCGCGGGCGAACGCGGCGTCGATCCGGCTGCGGCCGGTGTAGCCCTCGTGGTAGGTCACCAGCGGCTGCTCGGCGAGCGCCTCGATCGTCAGCGTCTCGCCGCGATCGACCTGCGCCGCGAGCGGGTGGCCGGCCGGGACGACGACCGCATGGTGCCACTCGTAGTAGGGGAAGGTGACGAAGCTGGCGTGCCCCGCGAGCGCCTCGGTGGCGATGCCGATGTCGGCCTCGCCGGACTGCAGCAGTGTGACGATCTCGGCCGGGTTCGCCTCGTGAAGCACGAGGTGGACGCGGGGGAAGGCGGCCTTGAAGCGCCGCACCACCGGCGGCAGCACGTAGCGCGCCTGGGTGTGGGTGGTCGCGATCGTCAGCCTGCCGGTGTCGCTGTGGGCGAACTGCGCTGCGACGCGCTTCACGTTGGCGGCGTCGAGCAGCATGCGGTCGACGATCGCGGCCAGCTCGTGCCCGGGTTCTGTCAGCCCGAGCAGCCGCTTGCCGCGGCGCACGAAGAGCTCGACGCCAAGCTCGTCCTCCAGGTCCTTGATGTGCTTGCTGACGCCCGACTGCGAGGTGTACAGCGCGTTCGCGACCTCGGTCAGGTTGAAGTTCTGCTGCACCGCCTCGCGCAGGATGCGCAGCTGCTGGAAGTTCATCGCGCGGCCTCGCCGGGCGTCGCGTGCTGCGGATCGGCAAACACGCTCAGTCGCCGCGGTACCAGGTGCACCGGCTGTGCGGGCCGCAGTTGCAGCGAGGCGATGCGGTCGCGGCCCAGCTCGACCTCGTAATGCTGGCCGTCGTCTCCGGCCAGCTCGACCCGCGGGTTCGCGCCGAAGCCGAGCACGCGCGTCACCCGGGCCGCGACGCCGCGGTCGCCGCCAGGCCCGGCGACGATGTCGATCTCGTGCGGCCGCGCGAAGCCGAGTGCGGCGGCGCCCGCGGCGAGGCCGGAGGCATCGTGCGTCAGCGCGGTGGCGCCGACGCGCAGCGTGGCGCCTTCGGCTCGGCCGCTGAAGCGGTTCACGGCGCCGAGGAAGCCGAACACGAACGGCGTCGCCGGGCGCTCGTACACCTCGTGCGGCGTGCCGACCTGCTCGACGCGGCCGTGGTCCATCAGCACCACGCGGTCGGCCACTTCGAGCGCCTCTTCCTGGTCGTGCGTGACGAACACGCTCGTGATGTGCAGCTCGTCGTGCAGCTTGCGCAGCCAGCGGCGCAGGTCCTTGCGCACCCGTGCATCGAGCGCGCCGAACGGCTCGTCGAGCAGCAGCACGCGCGGCTGCACCGCGAGCGCCCGCGCGAGTGCCGTGCGCTGCTGCTGGCCGCCCGAGAGCTGTGGCGGAAAGCGGTCCGCGAATTGCGCGAGCTGCACGAGTTCGAGCAGCTCCATCACCTTGCGCCTGATCTCGGACTCCGGCGGGCGCAGCTTCCTTGGCTTGACGCGCTGGCCGAAGGCGACGTTGTCGAACACCGTCATGTGGCGAAAGAGGGCGTAGTGCTGGAACACGAAGTCGACCTGACGCTCGCGCACATGGGTGCCGGAGGCGTCCTCGCCGTCGAACAGCACGCGCCCGCTGTCGGCGGCTTCGAGCCCGGCGA
>CAZVNC010000342.1:0-3635 GCA_964628305.1 uncultured Ideonella sp. | reverse complement strand
GTCATCGGCGCCGACGCCAACCCGTACGCGGCGCTGGCGGCGACGCTCGCCTGCGGCTACCTCGGCCTGAAGAACCACATCGAGCCGACCCCCGAGTGCAAGGGCGACGCCTATCTCGGCGATTTCCAGTTGCCGCGCAGCCTCGGCGAGGCGCTCGACCTGCTTCGCGACTGCAAGCCGCTGGCCGAAGTGCTCGGCACATCCTTCATCAGCGTCTACACGGAAGTCAAGGAGATCGAGTACGAGGAATTCATGAAGGTCATCTCGCCCTGGGAGCGTGAACATCTTCTGCTGCACGTCTGAACCGGACCCCGGGCACGCTGAATCCACCGAACTCGGAGCGCACCGCATGAAAACCGCCGCCGAACCGCCCGCGAACCCGCGCAGCACGCAGCAATGGCAGGCCGCCGACGCGGCGCATTTCCTGCATCCCTTCACCGACTTCAAGTCGCTTGCCAGCAAGGGATCGCGCGTCATCACGCGGGCCGAGAACATCTACCTCTGGGACAGCGACGGCCACAAGATCCTCGACGCGATGTCGGGGCTGTGGTGCGTGAACGTCGGCTACGGCCGCCGGGAACTGATAGACGCCGCGACCCGCCAGCTCGAGGAACTGCCGTTCTACAACAGCTTCTTCCAGACCGCGACGCCGCCAGCGATCGAACTCGCCGAGTTGCTCGCCGAAGTGACGCCGGCGCAGTTCGAGCACGTCTTCTTCTCAGGTTCGGGTTCCGAAGGCAACGACACGGTCGTGCGCATGGTGCGCCGCTACTGGGACCTCATGGGGCAGCCCGAACGCAGCGTCATCATCAGCCGCGACAACGCCTATCACGGCTCGACCATGGCGGGCGCGTCGCTCGGCGGCATGAGCGGCATGCACGCGCAGGGCGGGCTGCCGATACCGGGCATCGTGCACATCGGACAGCCCTTCTGGTTCGAACTCGGACGCGGCATGACGCGCGACGAGTTCGGCCTCGAAGCCGCCGGCTGGCTCGAGCAGAGGATCTTGGAGGTTGGCGCCGACAAGGTGGCCGCCTTCATCGGCGAGCCGGTGCAGGGCGCGGGCGGCGTGATCATCCCACCCGCCACCTACTGGCCCGAGATTCAGCGCATCTGCGACAAGTACGGCATCCTGCTCGTCTCGGACGAGGTGATCTGCGGCTTCGGGCGCACCGGCCACTGGTGGGGCTGCGAGACCTTCGGCTTTCGGCCCGACCTGATGACGTTCGCCAAGGGCGTCACGTCGGGCTACATCCCGCTCGGCGGCGTGATGGTCGGCGACCGCATCGCGAACGTGCTGATCGAGCGCGGCGGCGAATTCAACCACGGCTACACCTACAGCGGCCATCCGGTCGCCTGCGCGGTGGGGGTCGCCAACCTGCGCCTGATCCAGCGCGAGCGACTGGTCGACAAGGTGCGCGACGACCTCGGCCCCTACCTCGCGCGGCACTTCGAGACGCTTGCCTTGCATCCGCTCGTCGGCGAGGCGCAAAGCATCGGCCTGATGGGCGCGCTGCAACTCGTTCGCGACAAGGCCAGCGGCAAGACTTTCGACGCCGTGCACGAAGTCGGCATGCTCTGCCGCGGCCACTGCTTCGGCAACGGGCTCATCATGCGCGCCGTCGGCGACCGCATGATCATCGCGCCGCCGCTCGTGATGACGCATGCGCAGATCGACGAGATGGTGGCGCTGATCCGCCGCTGCCTCGATCTGACCCTGGCCGACGTCAAGGCGCGAGGTTGGCTGTGAAGCCGGCGCGCTGGCCGACCCTTTCTCGCCGCGGGTTTGCGAGCAACCGGCCTCGCATCGGCGCTCGATAGACTTGCACCACTTCACGCTTGACCCCGAATCCTATTCCCTCCCCTTTTGCCGGAGACCCTCCCATGAAATCGAAAGCGGCCCTTCAATTCCTCTTCGCATCCATCGCGGTTGGCGTGGCGGCCCTGACCGTTGCGCCATCCGTGATGGCGCAGGAAGAGGAGAAGGTGCTCAACGTCTATAACTGGTCCGACTACATCGCCGACGACACGATCGCGAATTTCGAGAAGGAGACCGGCATCAAGGTCCGCTACGACAACTTCGACAACAACGAGATCGTGCACGCCAAGCTGGTCGCTGGAAAGACCGGCTACGACATCGTCGTGCCGTCCTCGTTCTGGGCCAAGATCCAGGCCGACGGCGGTCTGCTGCGCAAGCTCGACAAGTCCAAGATCCCCAATCTCGTGCACATGGATCCCGAGGTGCAGAAGACGATCGCCAAGCTCGACCCCGGCAACCAGTACATGGTTAACTGGATGTGGGGCTACACGACGGTCGGCATCAACGTCGACAAGGTCAGGGCGGCCCTCGGCGGCCTGCCGATGCCCGAGAATGCCTGGGACCTGATCTTCAAGCCCGAGTACCTCTCGAAGCTCAAGTCCTGCGGCGTGAGTTTTCTCGACTCGCCGACCGAGGTCGTCCCCGCCGCGTTGCACTACCTCGGCAAGGACCCTTCGAGCAACAACCCGGCCGACTACACCGGCGTCGCGCCGCTGCTCAAGAGCATCCGCCCCTACGTGACGCTGTTCAGCTCGTCGGGCTACATCAATGACCTGGCGAGCGGTTCGATCTGCGTCGCCCTCGGCTGGTCGGGCGACATCAACATCGCCCGTCAGCGAGCGATCGAGGGCAAGACGGGCCAGAACATCGAAGCGCTGCTGCCCAAGACCGGCGGCCTGCTGTTCTTCGACGTGATGGTGATTCCGGCCGACGCGCCGCACCCCGAAAACGCGTACAAGTGGATCAACTACATCCTGCGCCCCGAGGTCGACGCAAGCCTGACGAACAAGGTCTTCTACGCCAATCCGAACAAGGACTCGAAGAAGTTCGTGAAGCCCGAGGTGGCGAACAACCCGACCGTCTTCCTCTCCGACGCCGAGATGAAGAAGATGATTGCCCCCGGCGCGCTCAACAACGACACCCGGCGCACGATGACGCGGCTGTACACGAGCTTCAAGACCGGGCTCTGACGCGCAACGGCGCCGCGTGCACCACGGCGTGCGGCGCAGCCCTGGCCATCACAGGACACGAAGCCCATGAGCAGCGCAGCGCGCGACGCGAACCCTCTGGCCGGCCAGCCGGCCTTCCTGCGGATCGACGACGTCGTGAAGGACTTCGGCGGCGGGGCGATCGCCGTCAGCCATGTCAGCATCGACATCGCGCAGGGCGAGATCTTCGCGCTGCTCGGCTCGTCGGGCTGCGGCAAGACGACGCTGCTGCGGATCCTGGCCGGCTTCGAGACGCCGACGTCGGGGCGGGTGCTGCTCGAAGGCCGCGACATCGGCGCCCTCGCACCCTACGAGCGGCCGTTCAACATGATGTTCCAGTCCTACGCGCTGTTCCCGCACCTGACGGTGTGGGACAACATCGCGTTCGGCTTGAAGCGCGACGGCATGCCCAAGGGTGAGATCGGCGAGCGCGTCGGCGCCATGCTCAGGCTCGTGCAGCTCGACCGCTACGCGAAGCGCAAGCCGCACCAGCTGTCGGGCGGACAGCAGCAGCGCGTCGCGCTCGCCCGCTCGCTCGCCAAGCGCCCGAAGATGCTGCTGCTCGACGAGCCGCTCGGCGCGCTCGACAAGAAGCTGCGCGAGCAGAC
>CAZVNC010000341.1:0-3638 GCA_964628305.1 uncultured Ideonella sp. | reverse complement strand
CGTTGATGACGTTCATCATCGGCACCGGCATCTGCATCCCGCCCGAGCCGCCGAAATAGCGGTACAGCGGCAGGCCCGACTCTTCGGCCGCGGCGCGCGCGACCGCCATGCTGACGGCGAGCATCGCGTTCGCGCCGAGCCGGCTCTTGTTCTCGCTGCCGTCGAGGTCGATCAGCGTGCGGTCGAGAAAAGCCTGCTCACTCGCGTCGAGGCCGAGCACCGATTCGCTGATCTCGGTGTTGATGTGCTCGACAGCCTTCAGCACGCCCTTGCCGAGGTAGCGAGCCTTGTCGCCGTCGCGCAGTTCGATCGCCTCGCGCGAGCCGGTCGACGCGCCCGATGGCACGGCGGCGCGGCCCATCGTGCCGCTCTCGAGCAGTACGTCGCATTCGACGGTGGGGTTGCCGCGGCTGTCGAGAATCTCGCGGCCGACGATGTCGACGATGGCGCTCATGGGTGAATCTCCAATTTGGTGTAAGAAATGATTCTGGTAGGGATGCCTCAGGCGTCCGTGAAGTAGTCGAGGTCGATCTTCTTGATTTCGTAGGTGGCAACGCGTGTCACGCCCACATCGAACTCGATCATCAAATTGGCCAGCGTCGGGCCGTCCATCAGCACGATCTTGGACTCGATCCGCGATACGTACTCATACGCCTCCTTCGAGAAATCGGAGGTCGTGATGAAGATGCCCTTGCGCGCCCGCTGCCCCTGCAGCGCACCGGCAAACTTCTGAATTTCGGGGCGACCCACGGTCTGCGACCATCGCTTGGCCTGGATGTACACGTTGTCCAGGCCGAGATGATCTTCCTTGATGATGCCGTCGATTCCTTCGTCTCCGCTGCGCCCTATGGCGCGCCCCGCGTCCTTGCGGCTGCCGCCATAGCCCATCTTGACGAGCAGTTCGACGACGATGTTCTCGAACAGCGTCGGGTCGGCAATCTTCAGCGCCTGCAGGATTTCCGTCGCAAGTTCGAACTTCAGGCGCTCGTATGCCCCTTCAAGCGCTTCGTGCGGTGTCTGCCCGATTAGGCCTTCCAAATGGTTCGAGCCACCAGTCTGCGCCGCAGCATCCCTTTTCACACTCTTGAAGTCGATGAATTCAGGGAAGCGTTCGAGGTACTTGCTGTTGATTGCCGAAGGCTCCTCCTTCAAGACAGCCAAGCCGCGCGGTGAAATGGCAAAGTGGCCGCGGCGGGTTGCTACCAATAGTCCGGCCTTCTTCAGATAGGTCCGTGCCCAACCTACTCGGTTGATGAACACAGGCTGCTGCCCGCTGGGCAAGAACTCATTGATCTCGTCCGCAGTCAAATTGAAGGCTCTTGCGAGTTGCTGCGACACTTCTTTCAAGCTGTGCTCGGCGCCATCAGCGACTTGTCGCAGCAACGGCAGCATGCAGGCTTGATAGTCGGGGATGCTCATGGCCTGGCGCGCTCGCCTTGCGGCGAGCAGGCGCCAAATCTGACTTCGTAACCTGCGATCACGTTGCTTGTGCGCGGTGCAGTCTGTAGGGTAATCGCTGTCGGCTTGTCCCTTCGGTCGGTCAAAGCGTGCATATGGCGCGTACGTGCCTCGAAGGTTTCAGACTGGCGCCCCGACGCCCTCGACGAGCACGACATCGAAGTACTCGGTCGCGCCGGCGCGCAGCTTGCGGATGCGGGCGTATTCGACCGGGTCGTCGTAGAAGCGCTTGGCCGCTTCGTAGCTCGGGAAGCGCAGGATCGCGACGCGGTGCGGGTGCGAGTTGCCTTCGAGCACTTCGTGGCGCCCGCCGCGCACCAGGTACTCGCCGCCCGCGGCCTTGACGGCGACCTGCGCCTCGGCCATGTACTTCTTGTACTGCTCGGGGTCGGTGATGTGCATCGTCACGATCAGGTAGGCAGGGGGCATGGCGCGGGCCTTTCAGGCGAGGAAGTCGTTTTCGAGCAGCGGGCGCGACTTGACTGCGCGGTCCAGATCGACGAGCGATTCGAGCAGCGCGCGCATGTGCTTCAAAGGCACCGCGTTCGGCCCGTCGGAGAGCGCCTTGGCCGGATCGGGGTGCGTCTCCATGAAGAGCCCGGCGATGCCGGCCGCGACGGCCGCGCGCGCCAGCACCGGCACGAATTCGCGCTGGCCGCCGCTGGACGTGCCCTGGCCGCCCGGCAACTGGACCGAATGCGTCGCGTCGAACACGACCGGCGCGCCGGTCTCGCGCATGATCGCGAGGCTGCGCATGTCGGAGACGAGGTTGTTGTAGCCGAAGCTCGCGCCGCGCTCGCAGGCCATGAAGCGGTCTTGCGACAGACCCGCATCGCGTGCCGCGTCGCGCGCCTTCTGGATCACGTGCTTCATGTCGCCCGGCGCGAGGAACTGGCCCTTCTTGATGTTGACGGGTCGGCCGCTTTGCGCGACGGCGCGGATGAAGTCGGTCTGCCGGCACAGGAAGGCCGGCGTCTGCAGCACGTCGACGACGCGCGCGACGGCTTCGATCTCGGATTCGGCGTGGACGTCGGTCAGCACCGGCACCTCGAGTTCGCGCCTGACCTTGGCCAGGATCTCGAGTCCCTTGTCCATGCCCGGGCCGCGGAACGACGTGCCGCTCGAACGGTTCGCCTTGTCGTAGCTCGACTTGAAGATGAACGGGATGCCAAGGCTGGCGGTGATCTCCTTCAAGCTGCCGGCGACGTCGAGCTGCAGCGCTTCGGATTCGACGACGCACGGGCCGGCGATCAGAAAGAACGGCCGGTCGAGACCCACGTCGAAGCCGCAAAGCTTCATGCCGACTCCTCGCGCGACGTGGGTCCGATCGCCGCCGGGCTGCGATCCCCGCCTTCGGCGGGGCCCCTCTTTCGCCCGCCGGCGATCACATCAAAGCCGCACAGCTTCACGCCACCGCCTTCTGTTCGCGCTCGGCCTGGCGTGCGAGCGCGGCGGCGATGAAGGACTTGAACAGCGGGTGGCTGCCCCAGGGCGTGGACTTGAACTCGGGGTGGAACTGCACGCCGACGAACCAGGGGTGCACGCTCTGCGGCAGCTCGATGATCTCGGTCAGCTTCTCGCGCTGGGTGATCGCCGAGATCACGAGCCCGGCCTCGGTCAGCCGGTCGAGGTAGTTGACGTTCGCCTCGTAGCGGTGGCGGTGGCGTTCGGTGACGACGTCGCCGTAGATCTGGTGCGCGAGCGTGCCGGGCTTGACGTCCGAGCTCTGCGACCCGAGGCGCATCGTGCCGCCGAGGTCGGACGCCGCATGGCGCTTCTGGATCGAACCGTCGGCGTCCTGCCACTCCTCGATCAGCGCGATCACCGGGTGCGGCGTCGCGGGGTCGAACTCGGTGCTGTTGGCGCCCGCGAGCCCGGCCTTGTCGCGCGCGTACTCGATCGTCGCGACCTGCATCCCGAGGCAGATGCCGAGATAGGGGATCTTGTGCTCGCGCGCGTACTGGACGGCGTGAATCTTGCCTTCCACGCCGCGCTTGCCGAAGCCGCCGGGAACGAGGATGGCGTCGAAGCGCTCGAGATTGGCGAGGTTGCCGGCGTTCAGATCCTCGGAGTCGACGTACTCGATTTTGACCCGCGCATGGTTATGGATACCGGCATGGCGCAACGCTTCATTGAGCGACTTGTACGAGTCCGAGAGGTCGGTGTACTTGCCGCACATC
>CAZVNC010000340.1:0-3641 GCA_964628305.1 uncultured Ideonella sp. | reverse complement strand
ATGCGCTCAAGAAGATCATCCACGACAAGGGCATGAGCACCGCGGTCGGCGACGAGGGCGGCTTCGCGCCGAGCGTCGCGAGCCACGAGGCGGCCATCCAGCTGATCCTCGAGGCGATCGACAAGGCCGGCTACACGGCCGGCACGCAGATCGCACTCGGCCTCGACTGCGCGGCGAGCGAGTTCTACAAGGAAAGCCAGTACGTGCTCGGCGGCGAGGGCCTGACGCTGTCCGCCCCCGAGTGGACCGACATCCTCGCCACCTGGGTCGACAAGTACCCGATCATCAGCATCGAGGACGGCATGGCCGAAGGCGACTGGGACGGCTGGAAGCATCTCTACGACCGCCTCGGCGCCAAGGTGCAGCTCGTCGGCGACGACCTGTTCGTGACGAACACGAAGATCCTGAAGGAAGGCATCGAGAAGCGCGTCGCCAACTCGATCCTCATCAAGATCAACCAGATCGGCACCCTCACCGAAACCTTCGCCGCGATCGAGATGGCCAAGCGCGCCGGCTGGACCGCCGTCATCAGCCACCGCTCGGGCGAGACCGAGGATTCGACGATCGCCGACATCGCCGTCGGATCGAACGCCGGCCAGATCAAGACCGGCTCGATGTCGCGCTCCGACCGCATCGCCAAGTACAACCAGCTGCTGCGCATCGAGGAAGACCTCGGCGACGTGGCGAGCTACCCGGGCCGGGACGCGTTCTACAACCTGCGCTGAAGCGGCGCTGCGAGCGACAATCGGCGTCGATTCATGCCGCTTCGAATCCGATGCGCCTCCTCACCGTCGCCCTGATCGCCCTGCTCGGTCTCGTCAACGCCGAGCTGTGGTTCGGCAAGGGCGGACTGACCTACAAGATGGAGCTCGAGGCCAAGCTCGCCGCACAGCAGGCCGAGAACGACGCCGCCCGCTTGCGCAACGCGCGGCTCGCGGCCGAGGTGAGCGACCTGAAGGAAGGGCTGGAGATGGTCGAGGAGAAGGCGCGCTTCGAACTCGGCATGGTCAAGCCCGACGAGATCCTGGTCCAGATCTCGACCAAGCGTTGACGCAGGCGCGTCGCGGCTCGCGGTGAATTCGCTCCTCGCGGCGCTCGAGCCGCTGTTCGCGCCGGCGGCCACGGTCTGGGGCGCGCCCGTCACCTGGCTCGAACTGGTTGCCTTCGTGCTCGCGATCGCGATGGTGATTCTCAACATCCGCGTCAATCCGCTCGGCTGGCCGCTCGCGATCACGAGTTCGCTGCTCTACTTCGCCCTCTTCTGGAGCCACCGGCTGTACGGCGATGCGAGCCTGCAGATCTTCTTTGCCGTCGTCTGCCTCTGGGGCTGGTGGCAATGGCTGCGCGGCACCGATGCGGCGGGCGGCGCGCTGCGCGTGCGCTGGCTCACGCCGCGCGGGCGCTGGATCGTGCTCGCGGTCTTCGCCGTCGCCTGGCCCGGGACCGGCCTCTTCCTGCGCAGCTACACCGACACCGACGTGCCGTGGTGGGACGCGTTCCCGACTGCGGCGAGCGTGATCGGCCAATGGCTGCTCGGCCGCAAGTACGTCGAGAACTGGGCCGTCTGGATCGTCGTCAACATCGTCAGCGTCTCGCTGTTCGCCTACAAGGGGCTGCTGCTGACCGTGTTGCTCTATGCCATCTTCGTCGCGATGTCGGTGCTCGGCTGGCGGGCCTGGGCGCGGCTCGCGATCGCGCGATGAGACCGTCGCCCGGCCGCCCGAAGACGGGCTCGCTCCCCCTCGGGAGGGTCGGTGCGAAGCAGCGTTGGGGGCTGCGATGACCAAGCGGGCCTTCGTCATCGCCGTCCTCGGCGCCGAGAGCAGCGGCAAGACGCAGCTCGCGCTGGCCCTCGCGCACCGCCTGCGCGGCGCCGGCCTCGATGCGCATACGGTCGCCGAGCACCTGCGCGAGTTCTGCGAGCTGCACCGCCGCACGCCGCATCAGCACGAGCAGCCGGCGATCGCCGCCGAGCAGACGCGGCGCATCGCGCAGGCCGCCGCGCAGCACAGCGTCGTCGTCGCCGACACGACGGCGCTGATGACGGCCGTCTACAGCGAGATCGTGTTCGACGACCGCAGCCAGTACGCGAGCATCGAGGCGGCCCAGCGCCGGGCCGATCTGACGCTGCTGATGGCGCTCGACCTGCCTTGGCGCGCCGACGGCCTGCAACGCGACGGCGCCCACGTGCGCGAACCGGTCGACGCCCTGGTGCGCGCCGCGCTCGGGCGCATCGGCCAGCCCTATGTCGTCGTCGCCGGTCAGGGCGAGGCGCGCGTCAGATCCGCGTGGCGTGCGGTGCGGCGCGCGCTCGCGCTGCCTGCCAGCCTCGACGCCGGCGACGACGATGCCGCGATCGCGGCGTGGCACACGCGTTGTGAGCGCTGCGGCGATCCGGACTGCGAGCGCCACCTGCTGCCGCGACCGCTCGCAGCCGATTGAGTCCTGCAGCGTCTTGCCGACTTCGGGTGCCGGCCGCCGGCACCATCCTGACCTGCTAGCCTCGCCGCATGCCGTCCCGCCCAACGCTTCCGATGACGCAAGGCGTCGTCGTCGTCATGCTCACGCTGCTGCTCGGCATCCAGCCGGTGACGACCGACCTGTACCTGCCGGCGCTGCCGCTGCTTGCGGTCGCACTGGACGCGCCCGCCGCTTCGGCGCAACTCACGCTGTCGTCGCTGATCATCGCGTTCGGCGTCTCGCAGCTGTTCTGGGGCCCGCTGTCGGACCGCTTCGGGCGCCGCCCGATGCTGCTCGCCGGGCTCGGCGTGTACAGCGCCGCCGCGCTCGCCGCCGCGCTCGCGCCGTCGATGGACTGGCTGATCGCCGCGCGCACGCTGCAGGGCGTCGGCATGGGCGCGGCGGTCGCCTGCGGCCGCTCGGTGATCCGCGACCTCTACGAGCCGCGCGAAGGCGCGCGCGTGATGTCGCAGGCGCTCGCCGGGCTCGGTTTGTTCGCGATGTTCGGGCCGCTCGTCGGCGCGGTCGTCGCGAAGGTCACCGACTGGCGCTACGCGCTCGGCCTCGTGACGCTGTTCGGCCTGCTGGCGCTCGCCTTCGTCGCGCTGCGTTTTGTCGAAACCGTGCCGCGCAAGAACCCGCAGGCGACGCGCATCGCCGAGATCGCACGCAACTGGTGGCTGATCGGCCGCCACCCCACGTTCGTCGCCTGGACCGCGATCACCTGCGCCAGTTGGTGCGGCCTGTTCGCGTTTCTGACGACCTCGTCGTTCGTCTTCATCGACGTCCTCGGCGTCGGCCAGGTGGCCTACGCCGTGATCCTGCTGTCGTCGTCGCTCTCCTACACGGCGGGAACGTTCTTCTGCCGCTTCCTGCTGACGCGCACCAACGCCGCGCGCGCGGTTGCGATCGGCGGCGCCTTCAGCTTCGCCGGCGGCGTATCGCTGATTGCGGTCGCGCTCGCCGGGATGCACACGGTCTCCGCCTTCCTGCCGCCGATCTGGCTGTTCGCGATCGGCCACGGCATCCACCAGCCGTGCGGCCAGGCGGGGGTGACGAGCCCCTTCCCCGACAAGGCGGGCACCGCGGCGTCGCTGTCCGGCTTCGCGATGATGGCGACCGCCTTTGCCGCCGGCATCGTCCTCGGCCGCAGCATGAACGGCACCGTCTATCCGCTCGCG
>CAZVNC010000339.1:0-3643 GCA_964628305.1 uncultured Ideonella sp. | reverse complement strand
TCGAGCCGGTCCCAGGGCGTGAACAGCAGCAGTCCGGCAACCTGCTCGGGCGCCCGTGCCGTGGCGGCGGCGGCGACGCCCGATCCGAGCGACTCGCCGATCACGATCAGCGGCGCGCCGAATTCACCGGCCGCAAGTTCGAGCGTGCGCACCGCGTCGGCGACGAGGGTCGCCTCGCCTGGGGTTCCCCGGCGCGGGCCGTAGCCCGGGTACTCGGCAAGGATGGTGCGCACGCCCAGGCGCGTGAGCTGCTGCGCGTACATCGCGCGCTGGCCGGCGTGGCCGGCGTTGCCGTGGAAGACGACCGCGGTCGCGCGCGGCGGGCCTTCGGGCGAGGCGGCGAGGCCGCGCGCATCGTCGGCCGAGGGCCAGGGCGCAAGGCCGGGCGGCGTCCAGTCGGCCAGCGGCACCTGCTGCGGAAAGTAAATCATCCGTTCCTGCCAGGCGACCATCGGCCCGACGACGACGAGCGCGGCGACTGCAAGGAGCAGCGCAGCGGCAGCCACCCGCTTCATCCGCGCGCCGCGGCGAGCAGCGCGGCGATGCCCGGATAGGCGTCGCGCGCGATCGCGAACTTGCGCGCGTGCGGCCCCCACGGCGTGCCGTTCGCGAGCGCCTGCTTGAACGCCGCGGGCCGCTCGATCCAGGTGCCGCCGATCAGCGTCACGCCGCGCGCGAAGAGCGCATCGGGCAGGCAGCTCGCACCCGGGCCGATCATCGCGAACGCGCGCGCCTTGCTGCAATGCGCGAGCACGGCGTCGAGGGTGTCGTTGAGCAGCACGGTGCTCGTCGAGAGCACCTTGTCGCAGGCGCTCAGTTCGCGTGCGTCGAGCGTGATGTGAAAGCCGTCGCGCGCGCCCGCCAGATCTTCGCGCAGCTCGAGCACCGTGAGCCGCGCGCCGCTGGCCGTGACCTGGCTCACGAGTGGCGGGAAGTAGCCGATCATGCCGATGTGCTCGCCGGCCTTGGGCGCGAGGCCGCCGATCGAGTCGGTCGCTGGCGGCGCAACGAAGCCGACGCGGTCGTACAGGTGGCGCGTCAGTGCGTTCACCGCGGCAAAGCCGATCGTGCGCAGCGCGGCGTCGTGGCCGGCCCAATGGCGGGCGATCGCGAGCGCGTCGGCGCCGATCAGGCCCGCGCCTGCGGCGCCGCCGTGAGCGTCGATAGCCAGCTTGTCGAGCAGGCCGTCGAGCAGCACGTAGCTCAGGCCGAGCGCGCCGTCGTCGAGCTCGATCGCGCCGAACTCGCCTTCGCGCTTGCCGCTCCACGGCGCAGGCGGCAGGTGCAGCGCGCGCACCTTCGGCACCGGTGCGCCGCGCAGCGCGCGCTCCAGCAGGACAAGCATTTCGTCGGCGATTCTCATGGCCTGCATGATGCCTGCTCCGCACCGCCGCGGCGGCTGTACCCACGCCTGCGACACCTACAATGCGCGCCTTTCGCTGGAAGTCACGCATGTTCAGGAACGCGCTCGTCTATCGCATCGCCCATTGGGAGCCGCCCGGGCTGGCCGAACTCGGCGACCGGCTCGAAGCCGAACGCTTCATCGAATGCGGTGCGACGCAGACCGAATCGGCCGGCTGGATCGAGCCGCGCGGCGAGCGCCACGCCGCACTCGCCGAGGCCTTCGCCGGGCGGTTGATCCTGAAGCTGTGCCGCGAGACCAGAGCGGTGCCGGCGAGCGTCGTGCGCGGCCTGCTCGAGGAGCGGCTCGACGCGATCGAGCAGCAGGACGGCCGCCGCCCGAAGGGCCGGCGCGCGCGCGAACTGAAGGAGGAGATCGTCCACCAACTCCTGCCGCGCGCGTTCGCCAAGCGCCGCTCGACGCTCGTCTGGATCGACCCCGGCGCGAGGTGGGTCGTGATCGACAGCGCGAGCGCAAAGCAGGCCGACACTATCCTGACCCGGCTCACGCAGGTACTGGCCGGCGGGTTGCGGCTCGCGCCGCTGCAGACCGCGCTCGCGCCTGCCACCGCGATGGCGCTGTGGCTGCGCGAGCGCGAGGCGCCGTCCGGCTTCAGCATCGACCGCGACTGCGAGTTGAAGCAATCCGACCGCGACAAGGCGAGCGTGCGCTACGCGCGCCACACGCTCGACATCGACGAGATCGCGGCCCACATCGCGGCCGGCAAGCTGCCGACCCAGCTTGCGATGACGTTCGACAACCGGGTCTCGTTCGTGCTGACCGAGACGTTCGCGATGAAGCGCATCCGGCTGCTGGACGTCGTGCTCGAATCGGGCGATGCGCAGGACAAGGGGTTCGACGCCGACATCGCGCTCGCGACCGGCGAACTCGCACGCCTCGTTCCGGCCTTGATCGACGCGCTCGGCGGGGAAGACGCCGCCGCGCAGCCGCCGCGAGCCGAGCCGCTCGCGGCCTGAACGATGCCCGAGGTCTGGCGCGAGATCGCAGCGGTCCGCGACCATCTGCGCGGCCTCGGCGCGACGCGCGCGCATGAAGACCGTGTGCTGCGGCTGTGGCTGCACGCGCTGGCGCAGGACGGCGGCCGGCGCCGGATCGAGGACTTCCTGCCGCGCGTGTTGCGCGAGGCGCTGCCTGCATTGAGTGCGGAACTGGCCAGCCTCGCGCGGATCGCATCGCGCCACCCCGCGCAGGACGGCTCCGAGCGCCTGCTCGTCGAACTGGGCGACGGCCAGGCGATCGAAAGCGTGCTGCTGCCCGAGGGCGGCCTGTGCGTCTCGACCCAGGTCGGCTGCGCGGTCGGTTGCGTCTTCTGCATGACGGGGCGGGGCGGCTTGTCGCGCCAGCTCGGCAGCGCCGAGATCGCGGCCCAGGTCGCGCTCGCGCGCGGCCTGCGGCCGGTGCGCAGGGTCGTCTTCATGGGCATGGGCGAGCCGGCGCACAACCTCGACGCGGTGCTGGAGGCGATCGACCTTCTCGGTACGGCGGGCGGCATCGGGCACAAGTCGCTCGTCCTGTCTACCGTCGGCGACGCGCGACTCTTCGAGCGCCTGCTGTCGCTGCGCGTCGGCGACGTGCGGCCCGCACTCGCGATCTCGCTGCATTCGACGCAGGCCGCGAAGCGCGCCGAACTGCTGCCGCGCGCGCCGCGCATCGCGCCAGCCGCGCTCGTCGAATCAGGCGAACGCTATGCGCGCGCGGCGGGCCATCCGATCCAGTACCAGTGGACGCTGATCGAAGGCGTGAACGACGGCGACGATGAGGTCGAGGGCATCGCCGCGCTGCTCGCCGACAAGTACGCGATGATGAACCTGATCCCGTACAACGCGGTCGACGGCCTCGCGTTGCGCCGGCCGTCGGCAGACCGCGCGGCGGCCATCGCGCGCAGCCTGAGCCGGCGCGGCGTGCTGACGCGCTTGCGGCGTTCGGCGGGGCAGGACGTCGACGCCGGCTGCGGCCAGTTGCGCGCGCGCGCCGGCGGCGGCGTCATCCGCCTGCACGCTTCACGCTGAAGCCTTCTGCTGCGAGCTGCGCGGCGACGCGCTCGCGGTGGTCGCCCTGGATTTCGAGCACGCCTTCGCGCAGCGTGCCGCCCGCGCCTCAGGCAGCGCGCAGCCGCTTGCCGAGCGCGGCAAGCGCCTCGGCGTCCAGAGTCACGCCGCGCACCACGGTCACCGTCTTGCCGCCGCGGCCCTTGGTCTCGCGGCTCACGCGCACGACGCC
>CAZVNC010000338.1:0-3648 GCA_964628305.1 uncultured Ideonella sp. | reverse complement strand
ATGGTGCTCGACATCGTGTTCTCGCTCGACTCGATCATCACCGCGGTCGGCATGGTCGACGACGTGCGCGTCATGATTGCGGCGGTCGTCGCTTCGGTCGCGCTGATGATGCTGTTCGCGGCGCCGATCGGCAATTTCGTCTCCGAGCATCCGACGATCAAGATGCTCGCGCTGTCGTTCCTCGTCGCGATCGGCGTGCTGCTGATCGCCGAGGGCTTCGGAAATCACGTGCCCAAGGGCTACATTTACTTCGCGATGGCGTTCTCGGTCACCGTCGAGATCCTCAACATCCGCCTGCGCAAGGCGGCCGAGCGGCAGCGGGCGCGCCCGAGCCGCAGTTTCGAGGACTCGAAGGCGAGCTGAAATCGCGGGCGGGCGCCGAATCGCGGCAGGCTCGTCCGGAAGTCGAACCGCAGCCCGGCGTGCCACCGCCGGGCTGACGGCAGTCTCCGAGTGGCCATGTAGAGGAACACCATGTACAAAAACCTCGCCCGCGCACTGCTGTGCGCGATCGCCGCCGCCTTCATCGTGCCGCACGCCGGCGCAGGCGTTGGGCCCCCGCTGAAGGTCGCGTTCGTCTACGTCAGCCCGATCGGCGACGCCGGCTGGACGTATCAGCACGACCTCGGCCGGCGCGCGATGGAGCAGGCGCTCGGCGACAAGGTCCGCACGACGGTCGTCGAATCGGTCGCCGAAGGGCCGGACGCCGAGCGCGTGATGCGCGACCTCGCGCGCCAGGGCAACAAGCTGATCTTCGCGACGAGCTTCGGCTACCTCGAGCCGGCGCTGCGCGTCGCGGCCGACTTTCCGGATGTCCGCTTCGAGCAGGCCGGCGGCTACAAGACCGCGCCGAATCTCGAGACCTACAACGCGCGCTACTACGAGGCGCGCTACCTTGCCGGGCTGCTTGCCGGCAAGGTCAGCAAGACCGGCGTCGCGGGCTACGTCGCCGGCTTTGCGGTGCCCGAGGTGATCCAGGGCATCAACGCCTTCGCGCTCGGCATGCGCGCGGCGAACCCGAAGGCGGTCGTGAAGGTCGTCTGGCTCGACACCTGGTTCGACCCGCCCCGCGAGCGCGAGGCCGCGATCACGCTGATCCACCAGGGCGCCGACGTGCTGACCAACCACAGCGCGTCGACCGCCGTCGTGCAGGCGGCCGAGGAGAAGGGCGTCGGCGCCATCGCCTACCAGAGCGACATGCGCCGCATCGCGCCGCACGCGCAACTGACCGCGATCACTCACGAGTGGGGCGGCTACTACACGCAGGTCGCGCGCTCGGCAATCGACGGCACGTGGCGCGTGAAGCCGGTCTGGGGCGGCATGAAGGACGGCTTCGTGCGCCTCGCGCCGCTCAACCCCGCGCTGCCGAAAGACGCCGCCGCGCTCGTCGCGGCGCGCGAAGCCGACATCGTCGCCGGCCGCCTGCATCCGTTCGCCGGCCGCATCGTCGATCGCGACGGCCGCGTGCGGCTCGCATCCGGCGTCATGCCCGATGCGCAGATTGCGACGATGGATTGGTTCGTGCCGGGCGTCGTCGGCAGCCTGGCGCAACGTTAGCGCGCCGCAGTGCAGCGGCGGGCGCAGAATCGGGGCGCGGCGCGTGCCGCCCGCAAGCCGACCGGGAAATCGAACGACGACGACTGCGCATGGCCAGCCCACCGCCCTTAGCCGACCCGGTCGTGACGCGCGACGCGAAGCGGCTTGCGGCCCAGTTGTCGACGCGCCTGGACGGGCACAAGACGAGCGGCGAGGCCTTCGTCGCGTCGATCTACGGTGAATGGGGGATCGGCAAGTCGCGTTGCCTGCGCGACGTCGAGGCCGTGTTCCAGCAGCGTCTCGAGCGCGCGATCACCGGCTTGGCGGTTGCCGAGGTCGAGCAGATCGTGGTGCCGGTCTTCTTCGATCCGTGGCAGTACGAGCATGAGGAGCACTTGGTCGTCCCGCTGCTGAAGACGATCGAGCTGGCGCTGGAGAAGGTTGCCGTTCAGGTCGAAGCGATCCAGAAGGCGCAGGCGTCGCTCGGTGACCAGTTCACCGATCGCGCGCAGCGTTTCGGCCGTGAGGTCCGCAACGCCGGCGGCGTGTTCGGCGATGTCGCGGTGTCGCTGCTGAGCGCATTCAGGTTCAAGTTCGCGCCGCTGAAGGAAGTGATCGGCATCGAGGTCGATTTCGCGCCGAAGGATGCGTTCGAAGCCGGCCGCAAGGCGCAGGAGAGGCGCGAAGCGGCGGCGGCGGCCGTTGCGCCAACGCCGTGGTATCGGCGACTCTTTGCGCCTTCAGCAGCCGATGGCGGGAGCGCCGACGCAGCACGGCTCGACGCCACGCATGCCCGCCTGAGCAAGCACGAGTCGCTCTACTTCGATGTGCGCTCGGCGCTGCAGGCGTTGACGCTCGGCCACCGCAACCCGTCGCTGCGGCTCGTCGTGCTGATCGACGACCTCGACCGCTGCCTGCCAGAGAAGGCGATCCAGGTGCTCGAGTCGGTCAAGCTGTTCCTCAACGTGCCCGGCTTCTCGTTCGTGCTCGCGGTCGACGACGAAGTGGTCGAGCGCGGTGTCGCGCACCGCTACAGCGCGTACACGCTGGCGGCCAAGGGCGATGGCGGCACGTCGCCGGGGCTGCCGATCACCGGCGCCGAATATCTGGAGAAGATCGTCCACTTGCCGGTGCATCTGCAGCGCTGGACGAAGGCCGAGGCGCGCGACTTTCTTCGTGCGACCTACCCGGGTCTGTTCGGCGCCGAGCAGCGCCCGGCGCGCGACGAACCGCGCGGCGCAGCGGCGATCAAGACCGGCGTTGGCGCGAGCACGACCGATGCCGATCCGCAGGCCTTGCTCGATCTGGTGCTCGACGCCGTCCCGCTCGTGCCGCGCAAGCTGATCCGGCTCTCGGAAGCGCTCGAGTACCAGCAGGCGCACTTCGTCGGCGGTCTCGGGGCCGGCTTGCTGTGGCGGCCGCTGCATGCGGCGCGCGTCACCGCGCTGCAGCAGCTCTATCCCGCGCTCTACCGCCACCTGCGGCTGCGCCCGGTCCGCTACTGGCGCTTGTTCGACCTGCGCCGCGACGATTTCGGCGAGCCGACGCTCGGCGACGGCGAATCGCTTGCCATCCTCCAGCAGCGCTTCATCGATCGAGCCAGCCGTTCGGGTGCGCAGACGCCGACCCGGACCCAGGCCGACACGCTGCGCGAGAACCTCAACCTGTTGCAGCTCGTCGACGAAGCCGGCCGTCAACGCGGCAGCCCCGATCCGCTGAACCTGTTCCCGCCCGGCACGCCGACGCAGGACCGGACCGTCGAAGGCATCCGGCGCGGCCTGACCTTCGACGAGTTCGCGCACCTCTACCTGCACGGCGTCGCGCTCGATCCAGCGTCTGCCGCGCTGGCTGTGAAAACGCTCGAAGCCGCCCCGGAACGGGTGGCAACGATCGCCGACGTCGACCGCCTGCTCGACGCCCTGCTCGACGCCGACACCCTCGCGAGGCGCGAGTTCCTGCAGGCCGTACCGCTCGATGGACGACTGCCGGACGCGGTCTTCAACAGTCTCGTTGCCGGACTCGCCGACCGGGCGAATCGGGTGCTCGACGTTGAGTGGCTGCGCGACATTGCAGACTTCACGACTCCGGAGCAGCTGCTGCGCCTGTATAAGG